>JASHVE010000513.1 GCA_030039675.1 Acidobacteriaceae bacterium
AAAGGTGCGGATGCCGCGACGTGGAAGGCATGCGGGCAGGAGTGCATCGACGGCGTCTTCTACGCGTTTGTTTCGAGAAACACCTACGGCGGCCAGAGCGGCGATGCGCTGATGCGCCAGACCGCGGTGAACAGCAGCCTGATCAAGTCCACCGATCGAGGCTTGACGTGGGCGCGCAGCGCCGAGGATAACTACACGCAGCCAATGTGGCCGGGAGCCCGGTTCGGCGCCCCTTTCTTTGTACATTACGGCCAGAATGGCGGCGCGGTGACGCGGGACAACGCGGACAAGTACGTGTATGCGTCATCGACGAACGGCTTTTGGAATGATGGCGACAACTATATTCTCGGCCGCGTGGAGCGCAAAGGCCTTTCCGCTCTCAGCAGCGGGGATTGGTCCTACTACGCCGGGGGCGACGGCGAACGCGACGGAAGCTGGTCAAAGCTGATTACGGACGCGAAGCCGATTCTTTCTGCGCCGGCGCATTGCGGGCAGGGGCCGATCTGTTTTGTCCCGGCGCTCGATCTCTATCTGATGATCGCCTGGTACAACACCGAGAAATTGACCAAATGGTTCGAGCCGACCCGCATGCAGTACGACTTTTACCAGGCGGAGCATCCATGGGGACGGTGGGCGCTGGTGAACTCGTTTGACGACAGCTTTCTTTCCGCGGGCCACATGTATGGGCCCAGCGTGTGCGCGCGGTTTCAGGAGCGCACAGGCGCCTCGCAGGTGGAGGTTTCGATGTTCACCTCGGGTTGCCCTTTCAAGGATGTACCTTCGGGCCTCTACAAGATGTGGGAGATTCCACTCATCCTGCGCACGGAGCCGGCGCCGTCATCCTTCGAAATTGCGGGCGACGATTCGCGCGTGGCATACGAGGGTACGTGGCACGGCGGCGATGACAGGCTGACGGCTCTGAATCCGCACACACGGTATACCAACAGTTCAGGAGCTGCGGCTGAAGTGGAGTTCTATGGCACCGGCGTGATGGTGATTGCGGAAAAAGGTCCGGAGTTTGGAGCGGTGGATGTTTATCTCGACGGCCAGAACAAAGCAAGTCTGGATTTGCATACAGAAAACTTTCCAAGAATCTCATCTGCGCAAGTCTTCTTTGCCGGCGGACTGGACGGCAGTAAACAACACTCTGTGCGCGTCGTGAACAAGAGCGATGCCTACACGGCCGTGCAGACGTTCCGCGTGCTGGTGTGATCCCGTCAAAAAAGCTCAGGAATGCTGTGGAAGGCGATGCGCGTGGGCGCGGCTTTGAAGGCCGTCAGCATGGTGGCGGGGGCGAGCGTACTCAGGCCGTATTTGCTGTTGATCTGGTCCATGGTTTCGAGCAGGCGGGCGCGGCTTTGCTCGCCTTCGAGCGCGTCGAAGAGGTTGAGCGAGTGGAGATGGTCGGGCACGAGGCCGTTGAGATGAACGCCGATGAAGTACGGGTGGTCATACTCGCCTCCGCTGGGGCGTGACTCCCAAAGGCGGCACAGCGCTGTGATAAGCGTGGGATTGTCCTGGCACTCGCTGAGGCGGATTTCGCCCTTCCATCCGCGGGCGGGCACGCCGAAGCTGGAGACGGGCTTATTCTCTGCGCGCGGCACCGCAAAGCCGATGGCGAGGCCGATGCCGCCGGCCCACAGCTTATGCCGGCGCAGGCGCATGGCGGCTTTGTGCAGCAGCTTGTGCGCCACGGCCCAGGCTTTTTCCGCGGTACGCATCTCCGGCGCGAGCACGTGCTGGTGGCTGATGGATTTGAGATGCTCGGTCTCGGACATCTCGAAGTCTTCGCCGCGGAGCCAGTGCCAGAGGCGCTCGCCCCATACCGAGCCCCAGAGCCGGCCGGCCTGTTCGCAGTCGAGGGCGAGCAGCTGGTCCATGGTGTGAATGCCTTTGTCGTTCAGGCGCTTCTCCGTCTGAGCACCTACGCCGGGCAGGTCGCGCAGCGTGAGTGTCTTCAGCGCTTCGGGCAGGATGTCGAGGGTGAGCGCGACGAGGCCGTCGGGTTTTTCCATATCGCTGGCTACCTTGGCGAGATAGCGGTTAGTCGCCAGGCCCACGGAGCTGCGCAGCATGGGGCCAACCTGCTGCCTGATGCGCTCCTTTACGCGCAGACCGAGCTCTACGGCGGCGAGCAGCGGCCGCTCGCGGCCCATCAGCCGGCAGGCCATCTCATCGATGGAGCAGACGGCGGTCACGGGCACGCAGCTCTCCACGGCTTCGACAACGCGGTGGTGGTACTCGGTATAGATTTCGTGGCGGCCTTCGACGAAGACGATTTCCGGGCACAGACGTTTGGCGTCGGCGACGAGGGTTCCGGTCTTGACACCAAAGGCTTTAGCTTCGTAGCTGGCGGCGATGCAGACGGTGGTGTCGGCCATGGTGGGCACCACGGCTACGGGGCGGCCGCGCAGCTCCGGCCGCGCCTGCTGCTCAACTGAAGCAAAATAAGAGTTTAGGTCAACGAACAGCCAGTTTACGTGCGGTTCGTCTGCCGGTGCCGGCGCGACGCGCATCGCCCCGGGGACATCTGGCGGGCCTAGCGAATTGGAGGCCGAACCGGTCATCCACCCTATTTTCGCCTTCTGTTTCCCCGAGAACAAGGAAAATTTGAGATTGGACGATGCGTCTTCAAACCTGCCGAAAGTAATCTACGTCCAACAAAAGGGTGAGGAGGTACCGGGGCAAGACCTGATATGCTGGGGCAAAGTTACCCCACCAACCGGTAGAGACCTTTATGAGCAACCTAATGCATTGGCTAGGAGTGAACGGAAACATACTCGCTGTTTTGATTGCCGTGGGTGTGGCTGTGCTTCTTGCGTGCTGCCTGGAGTGCTCGAACTGCGGGTGCCGCGAAAAGGACGATCTGTTCAAACGGCACGAAGTGTAGGGTGGTTTGTTCTTTCCGTTTACAAGGCGCAGTTGGCGTCCGAATCGACTATCCAATCGATTTTGTCAGCGGCTGAAGACCTCTTTATTTTTAGACGTCTGAGGCGCAGCTGAAGTTGTGCCCTGACGCTTCATGCCTCTTCCGCACAATTTCTTCAGCAAGCTCTGCGCTCATGCACCGTCATAAAACTTAGAGCGGTTCGAGAGTTGATGTGCCCTAGCTATTCGCGTTTCGCCCGGCGCTTTGAGTCGTTTTTCCGCTACTGGACGGGCGGATTCAGATACTGCTCAAAGTGCGCGAGGATTCGGTTGTACAGGTGCGTGCGTACATCGGGGCCGGTGATGGAGTGAGTTTTGCGCGGATAGATCTGCAGATCGTAGGGAATGCCGGCCTGGATCAATTGCTGAATAAACTGAATGGTATTTTCGACGTGCACGTTGTCGTCGCCAGTACCATGCACCAGCAGCAGACGCCCTTTAAGATCGGCTGCTGAGTTTACTACCGAGTCGTCACGGTAACCATCGGGATTGTGCGACGGCAGGCCCATATAGCGCTCGGTGTAGATGGAGTCGTAGTCGCGCCAATCGGTCACGGGCGCCACGGCGACGCCAGCGCGGAAGCGATCGGAGTGGGTCATGGTGTAGAGCGTGAAGCTGCCGCCCCAGCTCCATCCCCACCAACCGAGGCGCTTGGGATCGAGTTGCGGATATTTGGCCAGCACGGCGTCCAGTACCGTAAGCTGGTCTTCGAGCTGGACGGGGCCGAAGTTGCGGTATGCCGCCTGGGCGAAGGCACGGCCGCGCATGCCGCTGCCGCGGTTGTCGGCGTGCAGAACGGCAAACCCGTGCTCGGCGAGCAACTCGTCGAAGAGCAGGGCGTCGGCCCAGCGGTTGGCTACGGTCTGGGGTCCGGGACCGCCATAGGGGTTCACGATCAAGGGCACGCTGGCCGGATCTGTGGCGCCCGCGGGGAGCAGCAGCGTGGCATAGAGCGTGGTGCCATCGTGGGCTTTCATCTCAAGCTGTTCCGGCGCGCGCAGGCCGTACGGCTCGAGGGCGCGGGTCTGCCAGAAGACGCTGCATTTGCCCGCGGACTGGCAAAGCTCGAAGCTTGCCGGCGTGAGGCGCGTGGAGTGCTTGTCGACAAATCCACTGCCGGCGGGGGCGAACGTGCCTTCGTGGGAGCCGGCGCCGGAGCTCAACTGGTGACGAGAGCCATCAAAACTCACCTGCCATAGCTGCTGTTCAAGAACATTGCCCTCGTTGGAGGCGTAGTCGACAAATTTGTTGTCGAAGTCGACGCGGTAGACCTCGCTGACCTCGAAGTCGCCGCTGGTAAGCTGCTTTTCGAGCTTGGCCGGCGCGTCCATGGGATGGCGCTGGTCGTAGCTGTAGAGATAGAGATGATTGTGGCCGTCAGTCCAGTCGGTCAACACGATGGAGCCTTTGCCGACGGCGACGTTGTAGTTTTCGTCGACGAATTTGTCGTCTTTGATTTCGAGCGCGAGATGCGCGTCGCCGCTGCCGGGATCGCCGAAGAAGACGGCGCGGCGCTTGTGATCGCGGGAGAGCGTCTCGATCCACAGCGTCTTATCGTCAACCCATCCGAAGCGGGGAATATAGTCCTGTCCGGGCTCAACCGGCACCCTGAGCCAGGAAACCCGGCCGCCCTTGGCGCCGACGACGCCCACGCGCACGTCGGGATTGGCGTCACCGGGCTGCGGGTAATGCTGCCCGTCGACCGTAGCGTGGACGGGAATCCAATCGGTGAGCGGATAGACCGGCACCTGCGACTCGTTCATCTGCAGGAACGCCAGGTTCTTGGAGTCGGGCGACCAAAAGTAGTTGCTGCGCACATCCAGCTCTTCCTCGTATACCCAGTCGACCTGGCCGCAGAGCGTGGCGGGATTGGGGGCGGGAGCCACCATCTGCGTTGGCGTACCGGGATCGTGGAGGTGGATGACGGCCAGACCGTGATCGCGAACGAAGGAGATGGCGGTGCCATCAGGGGAAAACTTGGGATCATCCCCGGAAGCCGCGCCCGAAAAGCCCATCTGTACACCAACGCCGTTGCGCAGATCGTAGAGCCAGATGTGGCCGTCGGAGTCGAAGAGCATGTGGTTTGAATCCGGCGCCCAGACGTAGCTCGCCATGTTATAGCGGCTGCGATGGTCGCGGTCCTGCTCCGTTCCCCCTTCGATCAGGAGCGGGGCCAGTTTGGCGCGGCTGACCAGTACATGGGACCGGCCCGCGCCGGGATCGAGATCGACCAGTTCCCCACCATCGAGATAGGAAAGGTGCTTTGCATCCGGCGACCAGGCCAGCTCATCGGGAGGATTGCCGAGCAATGACCCATGACCGTAGATGGCTTCTACGGTGAGCGGCCGCGGGGGAGTCTGCGCGGCAAGAGAACCGTAGACGAAGGCAGAAGCGGTGAAGCTCAACAGCAGCGCGGTGCCTGCACGTGTCAAAGCAAATCCTCCATGGGGCGGAATGCCGCCCAAACCCGGACTGATTGAATTGGAGCCGTGAAAAGAGGGAGTTTTTTCCCTCGGGATTCTCCAGTGGACGCAGGTCTACGCCCAGGCTGCCCAGTAGCTTGTTTCCCCAAGAAACAGCCATCTTTTCCAAGCAGCGATGTCGGGAGATCCAGACAAACCGCCGTAACAGAAGTGTAACCCAGCAGATTTGACCTTTGCGCAGCAAGGGCAAGCCGTATTATGGTCCGCATTATGTCATGGACCTCTCCGCAGGAACGGCGCAAATTCGGCCAGACGCGGCGCAAGCAGATTGGCCGCCAACAACACAACATGCTGAATACGAAGGCGAGACCCGCTTCGGCGTTGGAGTTGCTGGAGCGCTCGATGCAGGGCCGCGTGCCTTCGCTGGTGAAGCTGAAATACGAGCTTATGGCGGAGTCGCCCTTTGTGTACTTCCGCGGCGCCGCGCCGGTGATGGCTGCCGACCTGGCTGTGGTGCCCAATACCGGCATCGTGAGCCAACTCTGCGGCGATGCGCACGTGCGCAACCTGGGCGCGTATGCAGCGCCGGACGGACGACTGGTCTTCGACATCAACGATTTCGACGAGACGATTCGCGGGCCCTTTGAGTGGGATCTGAAGCGCATGGCCGCTTCTCTGGCGCTGGCCGGACGCGCCTCAGGCCACAAGGAGGGCGCTGCGCGCAGAGCAGTGGAGGCCTTCATCGCGCACTATGCCGCGCTGATGCGCGAATTCGCGCGCATGCCGCATCTCGAGGTGGGCCACTACCAAGTGCACCGGATAGGCCTGGCCAAGCCTGTGCACATGGCGCTGCTGAAGGCCGAACGCTCCACGCCGCAGCACACGCTCGAACAGCTGACGGAGCCGGTGTCGACCGATCCCTCCGCACCGCGGCATTTCAAGGAGTCGAGGCCCACGCTTACGCGGGTGAGCGCGGCGCAGTCGGCGGCGGTTCTGGCTTCGCTTGTGCCGTATCGCGCCATGCTCGAGCCGCAGCGCCAGCATCTGCTGTCGTTCTACCGCGCGGTCAATGTGGCCTTCAAGGTGGTCGGCACGGGTTCAGTCGGCCTGCGGGACTACTGCGTTTACCTCGAAGGCAACGGACGGGGCGACCCACTGTTTCTGCAGATCAAGGAGGAAGCGGCGTCAGCGTACGCGCCGTATCTGCCCGATGCGCAACCGGCTCGTCACAACGGCCAGCGCGTGGCTGACGGGCAGCGCGCCATGCAATTGCAGACCGATCCCTTCCTGGGATGGACGCACATTGGCGCGCGCACGTTTCTGGTGCGGCAGCTCAACGATCACAAGGGCTCGATCGAACTGGAGGATCTGGCGGGGGGTGCATTGGAGGCTTATGGCGAAGTGTGCGGCGAGCTGCTGGCGCGCGGCCATGCGCGCTCCGGCGATCCGCTGGTGATTGCCGGCTATCTGGGGTCCGGCGACGGCTTTGCCGAGGCGCTGGGCAAATTCGGCTCGCTCTACGCCGATCAAACGGAAAGAGACTGGGAAGAGCTGTGCCGTTCGCGAAAGAAGACCAAGGGCAAAGCATGAGTGCCGAGAGAAGATCTCCGCACGTAATTGCGATGTTCGCTTTTTGGAGGCGCGCGGCGCGATGGATGGCAGCGGCTGCTGGACTCCTGCTGTGCGCGGGATCAGTCTCTCTTGGAGCGCAGAGCGCTGGGGTGATGGGCGATTGGCGCGATCCCAGCGGTTCAGTGATTCGCATCGGTCCCTGCGGTGCGGAGGTTTGCCTGTGGATCACCGCGCTGAGCCCGACAGCTCCGGCCACCACCGACATTCACAATCCTGAGCCGAGCGAACGCAACCGCGCGCTGTGCGGCCTGAAGATCGGTAGCGGCTTCACGCTGCACGGCGCCGATCACGCTGCGGGTGGGACTCTTTATGATCCGAAGACCGGCAAGACGTACCGCGGGGGCATGACTGCGGCGGGCCCGAAGCTCGAGCTGCGCGGGTACGTTGGCATACCGCTCTTTGGCGAATCGCAAACCTGGATGCGTACGACAGAACCCGTGAAGACTTGCACGGGCGCGGGTCAGGGAAAAGACCAGTGAAAATAGGACCCGCGCCCGGAAACGGCCGAAACCGCCGGCTTGACCTCCTTAAGCATGCGCTCTTGCCATGCGGTGATGTACGGCCCGCTTGAGCCTCTGCTTTCCGCTGAAGACCCTCGACTTGACGGTAATCACGCTTACGTTCAGCGCGTTGGCTGCGGCGCGGTGGGAGAACTCCTCGAGCACGCACAACTGAATCGCACGCCTGGAGGCAGTGCTCAGGTTTTCGATCTCAGTCCGCAAGAGCCATTCCATCTCCTCGCGCTCATAGCGCTGTTCGGGGTTCTCAGCGGGATGGGGAAAATCGCAGGGGACCGCACTGCCATCGGCGGGATTCACGGGCTCGATCGGCAGGTATACGCGGCCTTTCTGATTGCGCAACCAGTCGCGGGCCGTGTTCTGGACGATGGCGCGCAGCCAAGTGCTCATCTTTGCGTCGCCGCGGAATTGCGCCAGGTTGCGGAAGGCTTTCAAAAGCGCCTCCTGCACGATGTCTTCCGCTTCTTCGCGATACGGGGTGATCCGTTGCGCCAACCAAAGCAACTGGGCGCGTTGCTGTTCTGCAGCTTCCACGAACGTATCGAGTTTGTCTCCCGAAACGGCTTCGAGGGAATACATGATGTGCTCCTCCACGTAGGGCGGCTTCTTATGGTGCGGTGCATTGCGGAGCACGCGGTAAATGCGTCAGCAGGACGCGCAACCGCGATGCCGACTATGCCAAAGAGAAGCGATGTGAAGGGGGTGAACGGAAGGGAATGAGAAATCTGAACGATACCGGCCGTGGCGTGTGTTCGGGAGCCGGGCAGACGGCGCCGTGATCGATGAGGGGAAACTCATGAGGCGACGCGGAAACAGCCGGCGGATTGACGATAAGATGAAGACTGGCCTTGAGCTGAGCAGCAGCCGCGCGGGAGGAGTTCCAGGGGTCCACGCACATTTTGGCGGCGGCAGCGCGTGTGAGCGAAGATGGATGCCGCTCGTAGCTCGATAGCCGGTAGCCAAATCCCCAGAGCGTGATGGCAATGGCCAGCCCAATCAAAGCCAGGGCGTTGGGCCTAAAATTGCGGCACGCCGACCGCCAACTCTCCATCCACGATTTTCTGCCAGCGAGGCTCATCACCTCACTCGTTTCCTGGAAGCCGGCCACGTTCGTAAATGGGCTCTGGTCGAACACTTTCCAACCGCGCACAAAACCAATATGGCTATTAGACGCTGAACCATCAAGAAAGGCAACAGCACTTTTTGGTGAGGGCCCATCATGTGCACTGAGGGGCCCTCGGCGAAAACGATACCAATTCCCCTCAAAGTGGACTTTCCCTAGAGCGCCACTTCCACATAAAGTGTAGGTGTGAAAACGAACACGAAACGGCTGGTGGATGCGCTGAGTGCCTGGGCGGCGCGGCCCGGCCCCCTGCATGAGCGGTTAACGGCGGCCATTCAGGATGCCGTCCGGCACGGAAGTCTCTATCCCGGGATGCGGCTGCCCTCGGAACGGCACCTTGCCCGGATGATTGCCGTCAGCCGCACCACGGTGGTTGCGTCTTACAACGACCTGCGTGCAGGCGGCTGGCTGGAGAGCCGTGTGGGGAGCGGCACGTGGCTGGCCAAGAAGAAGCCAAGCCTGATACGCGCATCGATCCACGCCGCCATGGTGGCCCGCAGCCCGGTATTCAATATGCTGCAGGCTTCGGAGACCAACGCGATCGATTTCGCCACGACCACCCCGTATCCGCTTCGGGAATTGATCGAGCCCGTGCTGCCGGGGATGGCGGCATATGCTGCCGGACTGCTCGAGGAACGCGCGTATATGTCCTGCGGCCTGCCGGCGTTGCGCGAGACCATCGCCCGCTACTGCACCTCGAACGGCACGCCAACCTCCGCGGAAGAAGTGATCGTCACGACCGGAGGGCAGCAGGCGATCTCGCTCGCGTGTGCGCTGCTGCTGCAACCGGGCGACTATGCGCTGGTGGAAAGCCCGACTTTTTACGGCGCGCTCGAGGCCTTCCGCGTTGCGGGCGCGCGACTGGCCGCATTGCCCGTCGGCAAGGACCACGTTTCTCCGCGGGTGCTGGAGCAGCGCGTGTCCACCGTGAGCCCGCGTCTGATCTACCTGACGCCGACAGGCCAAAATCCGACCGGAGCAGTGATGCCCGATGCCGCGCGAGCAGAGATCGCAAGAGGGAGCCTGGAGCACGGCGTAACCATCGTGGAAGACGAGGTGCTGGCGGACGTATTTTTCGCCGGGTCAAGGCCTCCGTCTATTGCGTCATTCGTTCCGAATGCGAATGTGCTGACGATTGGATCGCTCTCCAAGCTTTTCTGGCCGAGCCTGCGCGTGGGATGGATTCGCGGTCCAAAATCGCTGATCGGACGGCTGGCACGGCTCAAAACCGCCCACGATCTGGGAAGCGCGCTGTTGCCGCAAAGCCTGGCGACGGAGCTATTCGAGTTGTTCCCTGAGGCACGGCGGCTGCGCCGCAAGGAGTTTCTACGCAAAAGGGATCTGGCCGGCGGGTTGGTGCGGGAGTTGCTTCCGGGCGTCTTGTTTACACCACCGCGGGCGGGACTGTGCCTGTGGATCTCGATTCCGTACGGCGACACGCAGCTGCTGGCGCAGATTGCTTTGCGCCATGGGCTGGTGCTGAGCAACGGAAACCTATTCTCCGTGGATGAGTCGCACGGCGGTTGTCTGAGATTGCCATTCGTGCTCGAAGACGAGGTTCTGGAGCAGGGAATTCGCATTCTGGCGCAGGCGTATGGCGAGTTGTCGTCTACTGCCCGGAGCTCGCCCGAGCCGGTGGGCGCACTGACATAAGTCAAAAGCCGCTTTCGTGCACCGATACCACTCCGATGAGAAGTGGACCTTTTCAGGGGACCAATTTGCACGCAGAATCGGGTCAAGACTGGGTCAGCGGTTCGTGTTCGGGGTTCGCGGCGGGGCAAGCGCGACCGGTAATCCAACCTGCGAGGAGCATCATCGTGAGACTTCATCTGATGAATGTAGCGCTCGAGGAACAGACGGCAGCACCGCAGGTGCAGACCGATTATGCATCACAACGTGTGTTTGAAGCGGGCCGCGAGCTGCCACGCCTTGTGCCGCAAACAGCGGAGCCGGCACGTGTGGAAGGCGAGAGGGAAATCGTACGGAGAGTGGAGCGGGCGGAAGCCACAAAACCGGTTCGCGTGGGCGTCCGAATGAACCGGAAGATCCTCTTTCTGGATTCCGCAGAGATTCTCGCTCTTGAAGCCGAGGGCAACTACGTGCTGGTGCGGCATCTGAGAGCTTCGTACATGGCGAGGGAGCGGATCTCAGAGCTCGCCAACCGGCTCGAAGCTTATGGGTTTATCCGCATTCATCGCTCCGTGGTGGTGAACATTGCGCA
>JASHVE010000514.1 GCA_030039675.1 Acidobacteriaceae bacterium
CATCTAAAACCATTGCCAAACCAGTAAACAACACCATCGAAAAACTCCCTGTTTTTTACAGAAAATCGTCAGCAGATGCGCCTCGCCAGCGCCCGATTGCGAAAGCCCTGCGCAAGCGCCTATTCTTGACGGGCAGTTCTCTTTTCTCAACCCGAACAGGACACATCGAACACTGCATGGCCGCTTCACTCTCGTTCACAGGATTTGTCTGGAAGAATCTCCAGCGCCGCCGGCTGAGGACCCTGCTGACGCTCGGGGGCATCGGCATGGCGATAGGCGCCTTTGTCGGCCTGGTCGGCTTTTCCAGCGCCTTTGAGCAGGCCTGGATGCGCATTTACTCAAGCAGCGGCACCGATATCACCGTAATCCAGGGGACGTTCCTGAGCACCTCGCTGGACGAATCGGTAGGCGCGAAGCTGAAGGCCCTGCCAACCGTGGCGCAGGCCGAACCGGTAATCTACAACATGATGGATCTGACGCCCGAAGTGAACGCAATTGCCTATGGCTGGGTGGCCGATTCCTATGAGTTCGAGTCCATCAACATCCTCTCAGGCCGCCGCTTCCGCAACGGCCAGCCCGAAGTGATGCTGGGCGACCTGCTCGCCGACGAGCTCAAGAAGAAGCCGGGCGACACGCTGGAGATTCAGGGCTCTCCCTTCACCGTGTGCGGCATCTACCACGCCGGCTCGGCCCTCGAAGCCGATGCCGTCCTCATGCCGCTTGACCAGATCCAGAAGCTCAGCAGCCTGGAGGGAAAAGTCTCCACCTTTCACGTGCGTCTGCGCCCCGCGCCGAAGAAAGTATCGCCCGATGAGTACGTGCGGCGCGTACAGGCGCAGATCGAAGCCGCACTGCCCGGCCTGCGCGCCGTTCCCGCGGCTGAGCGCGCCAGCAACAACCAGCTGGTGAAACTTGCGCAAGCATCGGCGTGGGGAACCTCGTCCATCGCGCTGCTGATCGGCATATTGGGAATCGCCAACACCATGGCCATGTCTGTCTTCGAGCGAACCAAAGAGATCGGCATTCTGCGCGCATTGGGTTGGAAGCAGCATCAGGTTCTGGCGCTCATCGAGCTCGAAGCCGCGGCGCTCGGATTGGGTGGCGGACTGATGGGTATCGTCTTCGGCTGGTGCGCATTGCACGTGCTCGCGGCACTGCCGCAGACTGCGAGCATCGTCTCGGCCTCGATCTCCTGGCCGCTGCTGGCCGAGGCGCTGGGGATTGCGATTCTCGCCGGGCTCATCGCCGGCGCGCTGCCCGCCTGCCGCGCAGCGCGGCTCTCACCGGTTGCAGCGCTGCGGCACGATTAAGGGCTACGTATTCGACTCAGCCGCGAACTGCTCGCGCAGAATCCGGCGCAGCATCTTGCCGTTGTGATTCTGCGGCAGACCACCGCAGGCTAGTATCCAGATTCGCCGCGGCGCTTTGTACGGCGCAAGCCGCCCGCGGCACCACTCCAGCAGGTCGCTCTCGCTCGCCGCAGAACCGGGATGCAGCTCGACCGCTGCTGCAGGCATCTCGCCTTTCTCTGCATGTGGCAGACCGAAAGCCACAGCACGGGCAACAGCCGGATGCGCCAGAACAGCCTCTTCAAGCTCGCGCACGTAAACCGAGTAGCCGCCCGACTTGATCACGTCTTTCATGCGCCCGACCAACCGGATCAGGCCGAGCCGGTTGCGCGTGGCCAGATCGCCGGTGCGCAGCCAGCCATCGGCGGTGAGCAGGCCCTGGCTGTCGTCCTTGTCGTTCCAGTAGCGCGGTGCTACGCCGCGGCGGCGAATCTGGCACTCGCCCGCCGCGCCAGGCCGTACGCGCCTTCCGCTTTCGTCGACTACACGGATGCGAAACGGCGGCACAGGAAAGCACAGGTCGCCGTACAAATGCGCGAGCGGCAGCTCGATGCCTAGCATCGCGAGGCCGCCCAACTCCACCATGCCGTAGCCGTTCAGCAGCACCGGCGGAACGCGGCCTCCGCCGGGCAACGGGAACAGCGCGCCGAAGCCGCGCAGGCGTTCGCGAATCTCCGACGCCAGGTGATCGCTGGCAGACAGCCACACGCGCACGCTTCTGAGCCGCGCAGGATCGGGATGGCTATGAATGAGTTGCGCAAACATCGCCGGCACGCCGACAACCGTGGTGATGCGAAAACGCTCGATGAGATCGAGCGCGCGCCCGGCTTCGAAGCGGTCGAGAAAACAGCCGCGAATCCCGGCCATCAGTCCGTAGAGCGCAATGCTGACCGCCATAATGTGCGACCAGGGCAGCGCAACAAGGGCGAGATCCTTCGGCCCGAGAAACAGACCCGTCAACACCGTGGACGCACGTGCGCCAAGCAAGGCATTGCTCGAAAGCGCGGCTCCCTTGGGAAAGCCGCTGGTCCCGGAGGTGTGAAAGATAGCGATCGTCGCTGCAGGATCGATGGCTGCAGGCGGAAATGGAGGTCCGAATTCGCTGGCGCGCAGAAATCCGTCGAGAGTCTCCACCTCGTCGTCCGCCTGAATCCAGGTGCGTACTGGCAGCGCCTCGCGGTTCTCGATCTTCTGCTCGAAGACGGCCTTGTCCGTCACCAGGATCTCTGTGCCGCTCTCGGTGAGAATGCGGCGCACTTCCGCGATCGAAAGCTGCGGATTGAGCGGAACAGCAATGCCTCCGGCGCGAATAATGGCAAGAAACC
>JASHVE010000515.1 GCA_030039675.1 Acidobacteriaceae bacterium
CGGTCTCGAGCCGAACTTTGGATGCTGCACGGCAAATTACCACCAGGGCTGGCCGAAATTCACGACCAGCCTTTTCATGCTTTCCGATGCGCAGGATGGACTCGTCGCAACCGCGTATGCGCCTTGCGAGGTGCACACCGTTTTGCGTGGTACTGCAGTTCGCTTGGTTGAAGAGACGGGCTATCCATTCCATGGCACGGTCCGGCTCCGCGTCGATCCTGCTATGCCGTCGCGATTTCCGCTGCAGCTTCGCATTCCCGCCTGGGCCGCAGGGACGCGCATCGCCGTGAACGGCCGGCCGATGCCCGCATCCCAAGCGGGCTCTTTTGCAAATATCGATCGCATCTGGCGCGGAGGTGATCAGGTCGAAATCGCGTTCCCGATGAGACCACGTACCTCACGGTGGTTTCATGACTCGATCGCCGTGGAGCGCGGTCCGCTTGTCTTTTCGTACGGAATCGGCGAGAGCTGGGTTAAACTCCGCGACCGCGGCATGACCGCCGATTGGCAAGTGTTTCCGACGGATCAGTGGAACTATGCGCTTGCGCTCAATCCCGATTCACCAGAAAAAGACATCGTTGTCGAAGAAAATGAGCTGAGCGAGGCTCCGTTTGCGCGACGTTCGACACCTGTCCGGCTGAGTGTGAAGGCGGGCAAGCTCGATGACTGGCGGGGAGAAGACGGCGCGGCTGATCCTCCGCCGCAAAGCCCCGTTACCAGCAATCAAACGGAAGAGACGATCGCTCTTATTCCTTACGCAGCAGCTAAACTGCGCATCACTGCATTTCCTTTGTCAAAGAATGATGCCTGATGTCAGGCGGAGAAATTGCGCAGGGCGTAGCACATTCAAAGCAGGAAGAGGTGCATCTGCCGCGCACGGAGGCTTGCAAGCGATACTGACCAAGCTGGTTGTCCGGTGCCCCACAATTGGCGTTCAAGCTCGCGAGCCGCTCCTGAATCGTGGCAGGAATGCGTAGCCGATCACAAGTGATGTATTGAAGCGCAAGGTTCGAGCGTGGAATTGACCTCGATTCCAATTACCACACAGGATTTTGATTCTTGCTGTTGGTAAGAGGGCTTAGTGCTCATTGACAGAGTTAGAGTTGTGGTCGGCTGTCGGCCATGCTGACCTCGACCGGGTCTTTGCGAGATGCTCCTCAATCTCGTGATTGCCGGTCGTTCGGCCGCGCCACAGTGGGAATTGTAGTAACGCGCGCAATTTCTGAGCGTCTAAATCGATATGAGGGTTGGGGGCAATCTATGGGACTGTCTCCTGAGGTTCACCGTTTGCCGCAAATCTTCGCTCATCAGCGGCAAAGAGCGGAGGAGTCTGTCCTTCCATGTGCGCGCGGGCGAAGAAATAGTGCGCTGGTAATTCTGCTGCTGAGTGTGGGCCTTCTCGTTGCGACAGAGGCGAAATTCTCCTGGATAGAAGCTCGATTCTTTGCCGCGGAAGCGTCCAAGGTGCATTACCAACTGGCACCTGGGGCGAGCGGGAGGATTGGATATCCGAAGGCTGGGCCGTATGACCTGCGGCGCGGCTATTCGGATTTGTCAACGTTTCTGGGGCGCTTGCACGGGGAAGGATACGACATTGAGGAGCAGGCGCGCGATTCCGGCACGTCGCTGCTGCTTGAACGCCTCGGCGTTTATCCGATTTATCACGAGAAGGATCAGGCGGGGATCGATATTACCGACGATGCGGGCAGAAGCCTTTATGGATTTGAGGATCCGCGGCGCGTCTATCCCGACTTTGCTTCGATCCCGCCGCTGGTGGTGCAGACCTTACTGTTCATCGAGAACCGGCATATGCTCGACGAGCGTGAGCCGGATCGTAACCCGGCGATTGAATGGGGACGTCTAGGGCATGCGATGGTTGATTTCGGCCTGCACAAGGTTGACCGCCATCATTCGGTGATCGGGGGCAGCACGCTGGCCACGCAGCTGGAGAAGCTGCGGCACTCGCCGGAGGGACGGACACACTCGCCAGTCGAGAAGCTTCGCCAGATCGCTTCGGCCACGCTTCGCAGTTATCAGGACGGACCCCGGACGCTGGACGCGCAGCGCGCGATTATCCGCGACTACATCAATTCGATACCGCTTGCGGCCACTCCAGGGCACGGGGAGGTGACCGGTTTGGCGGATGGACTTGCCGCCTGGTATGGTGCTGATTTTGACGCGGTGAACCGTCTTCTTGCTGGTTCAGAGGACGGGCTGAACGGGCAACAAATGACAGCGCGGGCCCATGCCTACCGGGAGGTTCTTTCCCTCTTCCTTGCCTTGCGGCAGCCTTCCTATTACCTGGTTCGCAATTCTAATGCGCTGGCTAGGGAAACAGATCGTTATCTGCGCGCTTTGTGCGCCGGAGGTTTGATCTCAAGCCAGCTTCGAGACGCAGCGCTTCAGGAGCACGTCCCGCAGCAGCCGAGGAGAGCCGGTCCGCCGGCTGTAGATTTTGTCGCAAACAAGGCCACGGACGCGGTACGCGCACGGCTACTAGGGCTACTGGGACTCGATGACACCTATCGTTTGGACCGCCTCGATCTCAAGGTACAAACCACGATTGATAAGGCTGTCCAACAGTCGGTCACGCATTTTTTTGAGCAGGTCGCAAATCCCCACAGTGCTTTGGCCGCCGGGCTCCACGGAGACCAGTTGCTTTCTACGGGAGATCCTGGGCGGGTGGTCTACAGCTTTACACTCTACGAGCGCGGCAACGGAGTGAATCTTCTGCGCGCGCAGACAGACAACCTGAACCAGCCGCTCAGCGTTGTTGACGGGACCCGGCTGCAGTTGGGCTCGACAGCCAAGCTTCGCACGCTCATCAACTACCTGCAGATCGTCGAACAACTTCATCGTCAGTACAGCGGATGCACGCTCTCGCAACTGCAAACGGTGCGCGTAGCGCCGAACGACCGGATAACGCAGTGGGCGCTCACGTATCTCGAGTCAGCGCAAGACCGCAGCCTGGAAGCGATGCTCAACGCGGCGCTGGAGCGCAAGTACTCGGGCAGTCCGGCGGAGGCATTTTTTACGGGCGGCGGCCGGCACGTCTTCGCCAATTTCGAGCGCAGCGAAGACTATCAGGTTGTGACGGTGCGTGAAGGATTCGAGCAGTCCATCAACCTGGTCTTCATCCGGCTGATGCGCGACATCGAGAACTGCTACAAGTGGCGCGTGCCGGGCGCGTCGCCGTCGGTGCTCACCGACCCGAATGATCCGGCCCGCGTGCGTTATCTGAGGCGCTTCGCCGATGAAGAGGGTTCCGTATTCCTTGGCCGCTTCTATGCGAAGTACCGCGGTCTCAGCGCTGATCAAGCGCTGGACACTCTGCTAAAGGGCCGGAAACCTACACCAGTGCGCGTGGCCACCGTCTTCCGGTATGTTCGTCCCACCGCAGATTATGCAGCATTCTGCGACTATATGAAGGGTCATGTGCCGCAAGCGTGGCTGAGCCGTCATCCGCTGGACAAGCTATATGCGGCCCATGCCCCCGGGAAGTTCAACCTGTCTGACAGCGGTTACCTGGCCGGGGTCCATCCCCTGGAGCTGTGGCTCGCCGGTTATCTGGCGCGGCATCCCCAGGCGAGCCTGTCACAAGCCATCGCCGATAGCGCGCCTGAAAGGCAGGAGGTCTATCGCTGGCTATTTCGCCCGAAAGTGCGCCAGGGGCAGGATCTGCGCATCAGCGTTCTGCTGGAACAGGACGCGTTTCACGAGATATGGAAGGCATGGAAGGGTCTCGGCTATCCGTTCGATTCGCTGGTGCCCTCGTATGCAACGTCGATTGGAGTTTCCGGCGACACGCCCAGAGCGCTGGCCGAGTTGGCGGGAATCATCATCAATGGCGGCGTTCGTTATCCCGTCGAAACCATCGATCAACTGACGTTTGCCCGCCACACGCCCATGGAGACGACCGTTGCTTTCCATCCTTCCTCCGGGGAAGCTGTGCTTTCACCACTGATCGCGCATTTGGTGTACCGCGAGATGCGGGGTGTAGTGAAGAATGGGACGGGAAGGCGCGCTCTGGCCGCGTTTGTGCTGCCGAATGGCAAAGACGTTCCCGTGGCTGGAAAAACCGGGACCGGAGATAACCGGTTCAAAGTGTTCGCACCGGGCGGCGCAATGGTGGCCGACCGGGCAGTGAACCGGACGGCGACGTTCGTATTTATCATCGGCGATCGGCTGTTCGGGACGGTGACGGCGTTCGTGCCTGGCGAGAAAGCGGCGTCGTACAAGTTCAGCAGCGCTCTCGCGGTTCAAATTCTCAAAGATCTGGCTCCAACGTTGCGTCCTCTCCTCATCGATTCCTTCAGTGGCGCGCCGAAACTCGATCTCAGCAGAAACGGACAGTGAATCCGGAGCGAAACTAGAACCAGCCGGTCCCCGGCATTGAGAACTCAAACCTAATTGAAATTAAGCATCAAACGGGGAGCAGATCTTGCTGCGAAACGATCTCCTGGAGAGAGACGTTAACCGCCCGGAACTCGATTAACGCAGTGAGT
>JASHVE010000516.1 GCA_030039675.1 Acidobacteriaceae bacterium
AAGAAATTCTCGAGCGCGTCGAAGCGGTCGAGCATGGGCTTGAGCTGTGCATCGGCGGCGAGGGTATCGCGCGGCAGCCACGACTCGGCGGTGCTTGCGCCGAAGGCTACCGTCACGATGCCCACGGGCACGTGCAGGCGCTGCTGAAGGTCGCGGGCAAAGAGATAGCCAATGGCGGAAAATGCGCCCACCGTTTGCGGGCTGCAGACCTGCCATTGGCCGATGGCGTCGGCTTGCGGTGTGAGCGCTTTGACGGGCCGCTGGGTGAACATGCGGATCTCGGGATAGTCTGCGGCCGCGATTTCTTTGTCCTCATCGAGCATGCCGGCGAAGAACTCGGCCTTCTTCGAGACGGTGAAGGCCATGTTGGACTGGCCGGAGGCGAGCCATACCTCGCCAACGAGCACGTCGTGAAGAACGATGGAGTTCTTGCCGCGGATCTGCATCTCGAAGGGACCGCCGACTTTGAGCTTGTTGAGTCGCACCATCCAGCGGCCATCGGGAGCTGCGGTAGTAGAACAGCGCTGGCCGTTAAAGGTAACGGTTATGGTCTCGCCGGGATCGGCGGTTCCCCAGACGGGAGCCGGCATGCCCTGCTGTAAAACCATGTGATCGGTGAACAGGGCCGAGGGTTTGACCTCTGCAGGCAGCGTCGCAGCAAAGAGCAAAACCGACAATCCGAGAATTCGATTTGTGCGGACAAGCATGGCGGCTTTTGGTTAATACCGGCCGACGGTGGGGTCGACTTCGAGGCTCCAGGCGTCGATGCCGCCGCGCAGGGACTGGGCCTGTTCGAAGCCCTGGTTGCGGAGCCAGACGGCGACATTCATGGAGCGGAGGCCGTGGTGGCAGATGACGAGGAGCCGCTCGTCGGGGTCGAGTTCGTGGTGGGCGCGGGCAGGCACATCGCCCATGGGCAAAGAAAGGCTTCCTTCAATACGCGCCGCGGCCAACTCCCAGGGCTCGCGTACGTCGATGAGGCGGGCTCGCTTTTGTTGGAGGAGCGCGGCGGCGTCGGCGGGGGAAATCTCGTAGTCCAGCATGAATTCCAGTGTAGGGCTTCTGCCTGACCCTTTAATCTTAAAGAGGTATTCTTGGGACCGCCGTCTAAAAAGAAGAAGCACCGGAACAAAGTGCATAGAACCCGGTCTCATAAATGAGTTCGTCAACTCGCCGATGGCCTGGGACCCGCTTTGCTGCTGGGTCCCATACCTGCGCAATAAGCCATCTGGGAGTTTATGAGACCGGTTGTAGTAGAAAGGTAAGTTAAAGACATTGCGAGAAATTCCTATGGAAGGCGCCGTGAAGGTTCTGATCGCCGAAGATGAGCCGCATGCCCTGACGGGCCTGGCGGAGCTGATCTCCGGCTGGGGCTACTCGACCGAGACGGCGCGAGATGGTGTGGAGGCCTGGGAAAAGGCGCGAGCCTGGGATCCGGCTATCGTGGTGACTGATCTGAAGATGCCGCGGATGGACGGGATCGGGCTGCTGAGCAAGCTCTCCGAGGAGGGGTCGGGGTTGAGCGCCAACGTGGCCGTGGTGGTACTGACCGCGATGGGCTCGATCCAGCAGGCCGTCGAGGCAATGAAGCTGGGCGCTTACGACTTTTTGCAAAAACCGGTGGACGCGACCCGTCTGCGGACGATTCTGGGTAATGCGTCCCGTCAGCGTGAAACGGCCATCGAGCTCGAAGTGGCGCGGCGACGGTTGCGCGAAAGCGGCGTGCTGGGCTCGATGGTGGGCAGTTCGCAGCAGATGCAGGAGATCTTCGGGCTCATCGAGCGGATTGCACCCTCGAATGTGTCGGTACTGATCACCGGCGAGAGCGGAACGGGCAAGGAACTGGTGGCGCGAACGCTGCACACGCTGAGCCCGCGCAAGGCGCGGCCGTTTGTGGCGGTGAACTGTGCGGCGATTCCGGAGACACTGATCGAGAGCGAAATCTTCGGCCACGAAAAAGGCGCATTCACGGGTGCTGCGGAACGAAGAGCAGGCTGCTTTGAACTGGCCTCGGGCGGAACGCTGCTGCTGGATGAAATCGGCGAGATGCCGATCGGGACACAGGCAAAGCTGCTGCGGGTTCTTGAAGAACGCAAGGTTCGCCGGCTGGGTGCGCGCACGGAGCAGGACGTGGATGTGCGGGTGCTCGCGGCCACCAACCGGGACCCAAGCGCTGCGGTGGACCAGGGGCATCTGCGGGCCGATCTGTTTTACCGGCTGAACGTCTTCAACATCCACATGCCGTCGCTGCGCGAGCATCTTGAAGATCTGCCCGCTATGACCGAAGCCATGCTGAACGAGATGAACGAGAGGCACGGGCGAAAGGTTTCCGGCGTTGCGCCATCGATGCTCGACCGGCTGATGAGCTACGACTGGCCGGGCAACGCGCGTGAGCTACGCAACACGATCGAGCGGGCGGTGATTCTATGTCCGGATGGCGCGCCGCTCGACGCCGGGCATCTTCCGCCGGGATTCGGCAAGGCAAAGCCTTCTTCTTTGGCGCAGACGGCCGACAACGGCGTGATCTGCGTTCAGGTAGGTTCGACGGTGGATGAAGCGGAGCGTTTGCTCATTCTACGTACACTGGAGGCAACAGGACAGAACAAGACCCGCGCCGCAGAGATTCTGGGAGTGAGCCTGAAGACGCTGCACAACAAGCTGAAGGAGTATCGCGCCGGAGACGAGTGAGTCATGCGCCTGAAGACCAAACTTGTTCTGGCGATCACCGGCCTGGTCTTCCTGATAGCAGGACTGGTGTCTCTAGTGTACGTGGGGCAGCTTGTGAAAGCGGCCGTGCAGCAGTCGTACGACACCAACCAGATGGTGGCCGAACAGATCCGGCTGGCTCTTGAAAACGCGCTGGAGACCGGGCTCAAAGACCAGAAAGTCGATCCGAACAACCCAGGCGAGCTACGCGCCTTGGCGGCCGCAGCGGTGCGCGGCGATGCGTCGCTGCAAGCGGCGGTGGAATCGGTGGAGCGCTATTCGCTCACAGTGTATGACGTCAATATCGCCGATAACCAGGGCAACACGCTGTTCAGCGCGAATCCCGACAGCGAGGACAAGCCGATCCCGGTGCGGCCCGATTACAAGCGGCTCCTCGATGCAGGCCCCATGCAGCTGATGAGGGAGGTCTTCGGACCGCCCAAGGTGTTTGACGTTGTGGTGCCGCTCGACCGGAACGGCGAACCATTCGCCACTGTGCACGTGGGAGTACGAACCACGCTCCTGAGCGCATTTTACCGGCCGTGGTTGAAGCAGGCGCTGTGGCTGACGGGTTTTGCGCTGGGCGCGGCGCTGCTGGTCGCATTCCTGCTCAGCAACCTGGCCTTGCAGCCGATGGAAGAGATCAGCCGTCAGCTCGACTACTGGACAACAGGAGGAGGAACGGCCAGCGAGGCAGCAGCAGCGCCGACACCTTCGCCGAACCAGGAGCTGGCCACGCAGGTCTCGAACAAGATCGAGATGATCGGACAGCGCATGAGAAATGTGGAAGAGGTGTTCTCGGCGCTTAAAGAAAATATCGATCAGATTCTCGGCAATCTGCAGGATGGAATCCTCTTGTTCACCGGAGACGGGCGGGCGGTGCTGGTCTCGGAGTCGGCGCGGCGGTTCCTGCACAAGGAGCGTGACATCATCCTCGGCCTGCATGCGCGCGAGATCTTTGACCGTTCGACGCTGCTGGGCCGCTCGCTGTGGGAGGCCATCGACGCCGGCGTGTCGATGGTGCAGGAAGAGATTCCGACGGAGACGGGCCGCAGAGTGCAAGCATCGGTCGATTTTATCTATGACGACGAGACGAAGCAGGGGTTGGGCGCGCTGGTGACGCTGCATGATCTCGAGTCGGCCGAAGAGATTGAATCGGAGCTGGAGCTTTCGCGGCGGATGGCGGCGATCGGGCGGCTGACTTCAGGCGTGGGACACGAAGTGAAGAACCCGATCAACGCGATCGTGGTTCATCTCGAGCTTTTGAAGGCCAAGCTCGGCGAAGCCAGTGGCCCGGCGGGGAGACATCTGGATGTGATTGAGGCGGAGATCCACCGTCTGGATCGCGTGGTGCAGACGCTGGTGGACTTCTCGCGACCGGTGGAGCTGCAACTGCGCGAACAGGATCTGCGCGATGTGATCGGCGATGTGCTGGCGCTGGCCGCCGAAGAGCTTTCCACGCGCAATGTGACACTGGTGAGCAGTATGCCCGACGAGCCGCTGATTGCGAACGTCGACGCTGACCTGCTGAAACAGGCGGCGCTGAACGTGATTCAGAACGGCGCGCAAGCCATGCCGGAGGGCGGACGGCTGGAAGTGGTGCTCGAGGGCGATCAGAAGATCGCGGCAGCAGTTGATCGCGCAACCAGCATTCGTCTTGGCGTTGCAAACGACAAGATTGCCTCCGCAACCGGCTGGAAGTCGGCTGTGCTGCGCATTGCCGATCAGGGACCCGGCATTCCGGAAGAGATCAAGGAGAAGATCTTCGACCTCTACTTCACGACAAAGAGCGGGGGCAGCGGCATTGGCCTGGCCATGACGTACCGGATTCTCCAGTTGCACCACGGAAGCGTGGAAGTACAATCGAGAAGAGACCGTGGAGCTGAGTTCCGGCTGCGAATTCCGCTCGCCGCCACGGAATGGGGACGCCGGCATCCTCGACCGGCGGTTGTACAAGATTAGAAGGGATTTGCGGGATGAAGTTGCCTGCGAAGATCGTGCTTGGGCTTTTGCCTCTTTTCCTCACTGCCTGCATTCATAAGACGCAGCAGGCGCAGGTGCAGCCCATGGCACCCCCGGTTGAAGATAATCCGCCCCCGCCGCCCTCGACTGCGCCGGTGAACCTGCCGCCACCGGTGGCTACGATTCCAACCGAGACGACCAAGAACGCTCCTACGGTAGCAACCAAGCCGCCAGGAAAGCACAAAAAAAACAAGAATAGCAACGGCGCCACGACGAACTCTGCACCCACAGAGGTAGCTGCAAACCCCGCCCCGAATCCCGGCGTGAGTGCCATCGGACAACTTTCTTCAGGCGATCCGGCAGATTTCAGAAAAGAGACAGAAGACTCGATCGCAGCCACGGAGCGCGGCCTGAACGGCATCACGCGCACGCTGAACGACGCGGAGCAAAAGACCGCCGATCATCTCCGTGAGTACCTCAAACAGGCGAAAGCGGCGCTCGCGAGCGGAGACGTGGATGGCGCCCATACGCTGGCGGCTAAAGCAAAGGTTCTGCTGCAGGAGCTGACACAATAGAGCGCGGGAAACCTAGCGTTCGCCCCAGCTCAATTTGTTGCGCAACGCTTCAAAGAAGCCGCTTTCGCTGAGGCGCACCAGCTTGACGGTGTGGCTGGAGCGGCAGCAGCGGATTTCATCCGACTTCAAAAGCTGAATAGCCTGCTGGCCGTCGACAGTGAGCAGGGCCAGGTCTGGAATGCCCTCGACACGCACCGTAAGCGACGCGTCTCCGCGCACGACGATGGGACGCAGAGTGAGCAGATGCGGGCAAATGGGCGTGACGATCAGCGCATCCACGTCGGGCGTGAGGATGGGGCCGTTGGCCGCGAGCGTATAGGCCGTGGAGCCGGTGGGTGTGGAGACGATGACGCCATCGGCGCGAAAGCGGGCCACCATTTTGCCGTCGAGTTCCACGGCAAAGTCGCCCATGCGCGCGATGTCGCCCTTGGAGACCACGATCTCGTTCAGCGCGGTAAAGCGCGTGTACTCGGCGCCGTCGCGCCAGAGAACGGCGTCGAGCATGGCTCGCTCATCGACGTTGTGGCAGCCCGCGCACCAGCTTTCGAGGGTGGAGTAGAGATCGGCGAGGCGCACTTCAGTGAGGAATCCGAGGGAGCCGAGGTTCACGCTCAGAATGGGCGTGCCTACCGCAGCAAAGATGCGCGCAACGGAGAGCAGCGTGCCATCGCCGCCCAGCACGACGACTAACGCAGGCGAATGCCCCGGTAGCTCTGCGCGATTGACTGCGGGCGCGGCCGGAGTGTAGCGGCCACCCTCGTCATCGAGCAGCGGATCGTAATCGTGCTCGCGCAGCCAAGCGATCAGCGCGGGCACAATGCGCGCGAGCTCTTCTTTATGCGGCTTGCAGACGATGGCGACACGGACCATGCGGTCTCAGTGTAACGGATGGATCTTCGGCGAGAGCGAAGACTCTTGTTTTCCCATGCTTTCGACAGAAAGAAGTCGAAAGCACGGGGCACGGAGTTTTGTGCTGGTTCGGCGGCAGAATTGAGGCTTGTGCTTTCCCATCCTTGCCGCGATGGAACTGCGGCAAGGATGGGGCACCCGGCAAATTGCCGAAGGTGGGGCACCCGGTGTCCTTGCTTCCCGCCCTTTCGACAGAAAAAAGTCGAAAGGACGGGGCACGGAGTTTTGTGCTGGTTCGGCAGCAGAATTGAGGCTTGTGCTTTCCCACCCTTGCCGCGATGGAGCTGCGGCAAGGATGGGGCACCCGGCAAACTAGCTCCGCTTGGCGTAGAGCAGAAACTCCTGGTTGCCTTCGGCGCCGGTGATGGGCGAAGGGATGGTTCCTGCGGCGGTCCAGCCCAGCGAGTGGAATGCCTCGGCGACCTTGGCGATGGCGAGCTGATGCGCGTCTGGGTCGCGGACGATGCCGCCTTTGCCCACATGCTCTCGGCCGGCCTCGAACTGCGGCTTGACTAAAACGACAGCTTCAGTAAGTGACGGCGCGGCGGCGAGAACTGCAGGGAGCACGAGCGTGGCGGAGATAAATGAGACATCCATGACCAGGAGCGTTGGCTTGCGCGTTGCCTCGCCCGCTTCCAGCGAGCCCGGCTCCAGCAGCCGCGCATTGGTGCGTTCGAGCAGGCGCACGCGCGGGTCCTGGCGCAGCTTCATGGCGATCTGGCCGAAGCCGGTGTCGACGGCCGTGACGTGAGCGGCGCCGCGCTGGAGCAAACAGTCGGTGAATCCGCCTGTTGACGCGCCGATATCGAGGCAGGCGCGGCCGGCGACGGCGATCTGCCAGTGTTCGAGTGCGGCGGCGAGCTTCAACCCGCCGCGGCTCACATAGGGCTGGTCTTCGCCGAGCAAGCGAAGAGGAGAATCTTCGGAAACGGCAGCGCCGGGCTTATCGATCTTTTGCTCGCGGACCAGAACGCGGCCCGCAAGGATGAGCGCCCGCGCACGCTCGCGGCTCGAAGCAAGACCACGCTCGACCAGCAGAAGATCGAGACGCTTTTTCGCCTGAGCCGGCATGCGAAGCGCTAAGGAATCTGTTGCTGCTGGCAATTGGCCAGAGTGTAGTTCGCGCCATAGGCTGCGACCAGCTCCGGTATGGGCAGATTGCACGGCTGGCCATAGCCGGGCACGCGGCTGGTGAAGTTGCTGTTGCCGCTCGATCCATTCTGCGTGGTCACGCGCGCGTCGATGACGTTGCCTTCGACGAGGATGGTCGTGTCCACCTGGTCGGTTGTCGTGGGTGTCGATTCGAGCACGGTGAGATACGGGCTATCAGGCGCGGCCGCGTAGATTTTGCTGAACTCCGAATTCTGCGTGGAAAGGACCGTACGCGGATGGCCGACCACGGTGAGCGTCTTTTCCACTGTGTGGGTGCTCATGTTGATGACTGTAACGGTACCATTCTCCGTGCCGTCGTTCTGGTTGGCGGTGTAGGCTTTGCTGCCGTCGGCGAGCACGGTCACGCTGGCGGGATTGGGCGTCGCCGTTGTGCCGACGGGAATGGTGTACGTGGTTCCGAAGGTGGAGCTGTCGTTGCCGTACTCGTCGAGGCTGACGTCGATGATGCTCACCGTGCCGCCGTCAAAGTTCGCCACCACGAGCTGCTGCGTAGCGGCATTGTATTCGGCGTAGACCGGGCCGGCGGTCGCCGTCATGCCGGCGGTTCCGTTGGGCGGGGTTACGCCGGTGGCGGTAACGGCCGATGTGGAAAGCGGCAGAACGGGGTGGGTGTAATACGTCTGTCCATTCTGATTCACGCAACCCGTCGGCGGCGGGCACTGGTTATCCAGCGTATTGTCCTGGCTGTTGATGACGGTCACTGTATCATCACCGCGGTTCAATACGAAGAAACGTCTTAGATCGGGAGACTGCACCCCGTAGACGGGGCACTTGCCCACGTTAATCGGCGTGTCTGCGACATTGCTGGCGATTTCAATACCAACTGCGACGCCAGGGGTGGTCACCGTTCTCGGCGAAAGGGTGCAGGTCATCGGTGCGGTGTCAGGAACGTTCTGGCTCAGAACGTATTCGCGCTGCCCGGTAAGCGTGGGAGGACCGAAGATTGCGACCGGCATAGTAGCCGGGGAGGCTGCCGAACCCACGGGAATCGATAGCTTGAAGGTCTGCGGCGATCCGGCAAAAACGTCGGCGACGTTGCCGTTCAGGTCAGCGGCCCAGAGCCCCGAAGAAGGCGACATCATGTTGACGGGCTGCGCCGTGAAGGGCAGCGTGGACTGGGTCACATTCTTGGCCTGCAGCGTGGTGCTGATGGGGAAGTTGGTCAGCGTGCCGTCGCTGTTGATGGTATAGCCTGTGGCGCCCACTTCGTCGATGGTGAAGGCATAGGGGCCGATGCCAATCGGCGCTTCCGCCATAACGGTGTCGCCGGAGTAGTCGATGATGGTCGCCACGCCGGGAGTCGACGATGAAGTGGACGAGACCACGACCACGTACGACGTCGGCTGCGCGGCCGGTCCGCTGGGCGTCACGGGAGTTACTACGGGCCGGTAATTATTGCCGCAACCGGCGATCAGAGCTGAGACCAAGAGGGCCGCGCCCGCCTCTGCCAGCAGCACGCGCGCATGGCCTGAAGTCATCGTAAAAAGCCTCATTCAAAAACTGTTCTGCCTCTCTCGAGATTGTAAATCAGCCGGATGGGCGGAGCGTTGCTGCGTGCTGCATCGGACACCCGCACGATTGCCTCCTAGAGAGACGGCGCGGGCGGCTTTTGGTTGTGTGAGGAGGAAACGGTAGGATGAAGCCGTGACGCAGAGTGAGCTGGGCTGGCAATCGAAGCTGGTGTTGCTTGTGGTGCTGCCTGTTGTGGGCACGGACGTGGTGCTCGAAACCAGCTTCTGGGCCGGGCAGGACCCGGCGGTGGTTCTTTCGACGCTGGGTTTGAGCGCGCTGCTCGGACTCGTGACATGGAAGCTGCGCGCCGCCACGCCGCAGGCTGCAGCGACGGGAGCGGCCATCACGGCCAACCTGATGTTTTCCACAGTGACGTTTCCGTACGATCCCTGGCACACAGCGATGGTTCCGGTGCTGGCGGTTTCGCTGCTCGCTTTTGCCGCGACGCGTATAGGCCGCGCCAAAAAAGAACGGCTCGGCACAGCGGAGGCGCGAAGAGGACGCTCAGCCGCGCAGGTGGCCGCGAACCTGGGGGTGGCTGCACTAACAGCAAGCGACGTGGCGCAGATGTGGATGGCGGAGCGCCACTGGTTCGGGCGCGCGGCGATTTCGCTTTTTGCCGCGGGTCTTGCTGCGATGGCGGAGGCGGCCGCCGATACTGTTTCGTCTGAGACGGGACAGGTTTTTGGCGGGCGGCCGCGGATGATTACGACTTGGCGCGCAGCCGACCCCGGCACGGATGGCGCGGTGAGCATGGCGGGGACGGTTGCGGGCATCACATCCGCATTGGTGGTCGCGGGCCTGGGCACTTTGGCGCTGCGCGGCGACGCGAGGCTGCTTTGGCTGGCAGCGGGCGGCGGGGTTTTCGGGCTCTTCTTCGACAGCCTGCTGGGTGCTACGCTCGAGGCGCGCGGATGGCTGAACAACGATGCGGTGAACTTTCTTTCGACCGCCAGCGCGGCGGGATTTGCGATGGCGGCCGGCGCGATACGGTGAGGCCCCCCACCCTAGGCGCAAAGACAAGAACGCGCCGAGGGTGGGGCACCCAGTGTCCTTGCTTCCCATCCTTTCGACAGAAAAAAGTCGAAAGGATGGGGCACGGAGTTTTGGCTGGTTCGGCAGCAGGATTGAGGTTTGTGCCAGTGTCCTTGCTTCCCACCCTTTCGACAGAAAAAAGTCGAAAGGATGGGGCACGGAGTTTTGTGCTGGTTCGGCAGCAGGATTGAGGTTTGTGCTTTCCCACCCTTGCCGCGATGAAGCCGCGGCAAGGATGGGGCACCCGCTTATCTGCTTCAGTGCAGGTGCAGGCGCCAGAAGGTGTAGCTCAGAATCTCGTGCGCCAGGCGCTCGGTTTCGAGGCTTTTATCGTCGGTCACTGCCTGCGGCCGCGGCGAAGTCAAAACATCCAGACCATCGGCGGCGCAGATGGCGTGAATGCGGAAGAGATGCGTGCCATCGCTCACGATGACCAACCGGCGCAGACCGTTGGCGCGGGCGATCACCGCGACGCGGCGCGCAGACTCCTCGGTGTTGCGGCTCTCGGTTTCGGCGATGATGGCCTGCTCGGGCACGCCGCGGCTCATCAGGTACTCGCGGCCCACGGAGCCCTCGGAGTATTCATCGCCGCCGGCGCCGCCGAGAGTGATGATGAGCGGCGCGATGCCGCTCTGGTAGAGTTCGAGCGCGTGATCGAGGCGTGCGCGAAAGACCGGCGATGGACGGCCGTCGTATTCGGCCGCGCCAAAGACGCAGATGGCATCGGAGCGAGCGGCCTGATCCTGATTGGCGTATCGTTCGATCTGCAGGTAAACCCAGCGGAACCAGCCCGCGCCCGCCGCAACCAATGCGAGAAACAACACGAGCAAAAAGATCAGCGCGCGGCTGCGCCGGTTCTCGCCTGTGCTGCGCTTCATGCGGACTATCTTATCGCTGCAGGACCATCACCACCTCATGGGTGGGGATGGCTCCCTCGCGCAGGATCTCCCAGCGGCCGGGGCCGAGCGAGAGATCGACGATGGTGGTGGGCAAGCTGCGGCCGGTGGGGCCGCCGTCGACGATGAGCGGAATGCGGTCGCCGATCTGGTCGCGTACGCAGCCAGCGTGCGTACACTCGCTGGCGCCTTGCAGATTCGCGGAGGTGGCCGTGATGGGAAGGCCAAAGCGCTCGACCACAGCGCGCGGAATGGCGGCATCCGGCACACGCAGAGCCACGTTGCCGGTGTTGGCCGTGGAGCGGAGCGGCAGCTTGGTGCCAGCGCGCACGATGATGGTGAGCGGGCCGGGCCAGAAGCGGTCGGCGAGCTTGTCGAGCGTGGCGTCGGAGTCACGTGCCAGCGTGTAGGCCTGCGCCAGGCCGGAGATGAGCAGCGAGAGCGGCTTGTGCTTCTGGCGGGTCTTGATCTGGTAAATGCGCTCGACAGCGTACAGATTGACGGGGTCGACGGCGAGACCGTAGAAGGTGTCGGTGGGCAGAGCGATTACATCGCCCTTGCGCAGACAGGAGACGATGTAGTCGATCCGGTCCGGTTGGGGTTCATCGGGATGGACGCGCAAGATTTCCGCGGACAAGAAAACCCACCTCAGTTTCCCGGATTTGCGAACAAACTCCGCATGCGTAGCGTGTGTTCCCGCGGTTTTACGGGTGAAGCATCCGCCGACTTGTTCCAGGATGTAATCGCCGCTGCCGCGTGGCGTTCGCAAAGAAAATCTGCTTGTGCCACCAGGCAACTCCGCAAAAATCCGAGAAATGCGTAAGACGCCACAAAGACGGAAACTATCACAGCACCTGCCGTGGTGCAAGTTTGACGGCTCGCGAGAGGCTAGAATCGGCTATAGCGCGTGAGGAATTTCATTCGATGCCTGTCCGTATTGTACAGAGTAAGCACAACACCCGGCTAAAAGAGCTACGGCAGGCGCTAGGGTCGCCCGGGCACAAAGGCGAATTGGCAGGGATCGAGGGACCCAACCTGATCCGGGAAGCGGTGCGGACGGGGACCGCGATCCGCTGCATCTTTCTTGCGCAGGAGTCGGAGCGGCTGCTGGAGGAACTGGCTCTGCCGGCGGAGACCGAGGTGCTGTTGCTGCCGAGGACAGTGCTGGAGGCGGCGCTGACGACCGAGACACCGCAGCCGGTGGCGGCGCTGGTCGAGCCGGCCGCTTGGACGTGGGCGCATCTGCTCGGCGGCAGCAGCAAGGCCGCGCCTCTGATTGTGGTCCTGGCAGGTCTGCGGGACCCCGGAAATCTGGGCACGATTCTGCGCTCGGCGGAGGCATTTGGGGCCGCGGGCGTTGTGGGCCTGCCGGGAACGGTCTACGCTTGGAATCCGAAGGCGGTGCGCGCCTCGGCGGGAAGTGTCTTTCGCGTGCCGGTGGTTGCGGCAAGCGAGAGAGAGTGCTTTGCGCGGCTACGGGAGGCCGGGGTTACCGTGTGGACGACGACGGCGCGCGCCGCACAACCTGCCAACCTGATTGATCTGGCACAGCCGGTGGCTTTGCTGATCGGTAACGAGGGCAACGGCGTTTCTTCGGATTTAGCGCGGCAGGCCGGCGGGGCGCTGACGATCCCCTGCCCCGGTCCGGTGGAGAGCCTGAATGCGGCTGTGGCAGCGAGCGTGTTGTTGTATGAGGCAGCGCAGCAGCGATCGGTCACGAGCGGCGGCTCTGCGGGGCATCGAGGAACACGACGATGAGCCTGTTTGACGGATTGCCGGCCGGGCCACAAACTTCGTCCAAAGAGTTGCCCCATGCAGTGACAGGTGCGCCGCTGGCGGAGAGGATGCGGCCGCGCAGCCTGGAGGGGTACAGCGGACAGGAGCATCTGCTGGGACAAGGCAAGCCGCTGCGCGTGCAGATCGAACGCGACGATGCGAGCTCAATGATCTTCTGGGGCCCGCCGGGAGTGGGCAAGACCACGCTGGCGAAGATCATCGCTGAAACGACGAAGGCCAGCTTCATCGAGTTCTCTGCGGTGACGAGCGGTATCAAGGAGATCAAACAGGTGATGGCCGATGCGGCGCGGGCCGCGGAGATGCACTCGCGCACGATTCTCTTTGTCGACGAGATTCACCGCTTCAACAAGGCGCAGCAGGACGCATTTCTGCCCTACGTGGAGCGCGGGACGATCCGGCTGATTGGTGCGACGACGGAGAATCCCTCGTTCGAGATCATCTCCGCGCTGCTCTCACGCTGCCGCGTGTATGTGCTGCAGCCGCTGAGCGAGCAGAAGATTGCGGCTTTGCTGCAGCGCGCGCTGGAGGATCGCGAACGCGGGCTGGGCGCGCTGGGACTGACTGCGGATGACGACGCGCTGGAACTGATCGCGAGCTATTCGAGCGGCGATTGCCGCAGCGCGTACAACACGCTGGAGGTTGCGGCGCAGCTTGCCACAGCGGGTGCGAAGAAGATCGATCGCGCGTTGGCTGCGGAAGCAATTCAGCAGCGCGTGCTGGTCTACGACAAGTCCGGCGAGGAACACTACAACCTGATTTCGGCGCTGCACAAGAGCGTGCGCAACTCCGATCCCGATGCGGCGCTTTATTGGCT
>JASHVE010000517.1 GCA_030039675.1 Acidobacteriaceae bacterium
CATCGCATCCCGTTCAAGTTGCCATCACCAGCGTCTGCGCCGCCACCGGCACCATCGGCGTGCCCGTTGGCACGCAAACGGAAACGCCCGTCATGATCGCCACCGGCTGCCCCTGCGAAAACACGCACTGCGAGCCCGTCACCCACTGTCCTGTCGCGCACGGCCCGTTGCCCGCGGGCGGAACGAACATACATCCCGCGATCGCATACGGCGCCGCAATCGTCGCAATGGGCATGCCTGACACCATCACCACCGGGCTCGGCACAGTCGGCATCGCCTGTCCGCCGTGCGCACACAGCACAACCGCGCCCACATGCAAAATCGGTCCCGGCATCCTCGCTCCTTTACGGTCCCACCACTGTCAGCGCCGTCAGGTTGATTGCCACCGTCGGCCCGATCAGCGTGATCGTCGCGCCCTGCCCGTTGCTGATGTAAATCCCCGTCTCATTGATCACGAGCATCGCTCCGCTTGCGCCCTTCAGCACGATTCCTCCCGTCGCCGGTGTCGGCGCAGAGTCGCTCAATACAATCGTGTTCTGCCCCGGTGTCTGCAACACGATGTTCTCTCCCGGCGGAATCGGCGGCGGCGCCAGCGCCAGCACCGGCACATCTGCCGCCGAACCCCAGAACCCGCCCGACCAGATCGGATAATCCGGATTCCCCTGCTCGAACTCCACCCACACCTGCGATCCGATCGCGGGCGTAATGAACATCCCCGACTGCATGCCCGCCGCCGGCACGCACGGCATCGCCCAGCTCGACGGCGTTTCACCCAAGACATCCGGACACTGCAGCATCACGCGCCCCATCTGCAGCGGGTCGATGTTCTCGATCACCGTCCCGCGATACTTGCCGTAGAACTTCTGCGAGTTCCCTCCCGGCGTTGGATCAACCGGACTCATACATTCACCGTGGGAACCGTCGATACCAGACCGTTCCGCGTCAAAGTAAAGTTCTGTTTGTACTCACCGCGCTTGATCTTGTGCGTCACGTTCTTCACGTAGTACAGCCCGTCAAACGCAGGCCCCGCGCCGCGCACGCCCACCAGCCCGCGCGGGCTCAGCAGGCCTCCATACCGCGTTACATCGAGACTCCCTTCGCACGTCACTGCTTCTGCATAATCCGAGGCCGCGGCCAGGCCCATCATGATCGCCTGCGGAATCGGCACCTTGGCGATGTCATCGCGAAAGGGCTTCAGATCGGGCGGAATCAGATTCGTCGGAAACGGCGGAATTGCGCCCAGCGGCGGATTCAGCGGCGAGATTGGCGGAATCGGAATCGGAATGCTCGCGCCGATCTCCTGCACGTACGTGAAGACCAGCGGAATCCGGTTCTTCTCCTGGTCGAAGGTGAAGTGCATGCTCTCCACATTCGTGTACGCGTCCATATCGATGTTGAGGGCCGGCTGCGGCACGCCCACCTTCACTTGCGGACCCCAATACGCCTTGTTCGTTCCCGCCACCGGACCCGCCGCGATATAAAACACATAGCCCACCTGCGCCGCGAGATAGCGGATGTACTGCAGATCCGTCCCCTGCTGGCTCGGAATCTGCTCTATGGGAAGCGGAATGTTGAGCATCAGGCTGGGAATGATAATGGGAATAATCCCGAACAGAGCATACTTAGCCAGGAGCAGCGCTACACGCGCTTCCGGCGGACACGCCGGAAACGGAAATCCGCTCCAGTCCGATTGATCCATCAACGCCGTCAGGTCCTTGCCCGTGATCGTCAGCGTCGAGTTCGATCCCTTGTCTCCCGGTGAAATCTGGTTGTTCGTGATCACTCCATCGATCAGCACATTCGCCTGCCCGTTGACCGTCACAATCAAAATCACGCGCATGAACAGCAGCGGCATCCCACCCGTAAGCAGAAACAAAATATTGAGCGGCGACTGCTTGTCGATCGAGAAGATCAGCTGAAATCCGCTCTGCCCCACGTCTTCGATCTTCACCTCCACTTCGGCCAGCGCTTCCAGCACAGTGCTCGGCACCGGCGCCGGCACAACCGGCCCGATCATCAGCGTGAGTTGCACGCTCTTAAGCAGCACTCGGAGCCCCCGGCACGCCCTGTGGCATGGTGATCGCAATCACGCTGCCCGGCGTGGCGATCAGCGCATTCGGACGAATCGCTCCATTCGCATCGCACAGCAGCCAGAACATCAGCGGATCGCCCAGATATTTCGCTGCAATCAGATCCAGCCGGTCACCGCGCGTCACCGTATGCTGTGCAACCGTTGCATAGTTCGGCGCGCCCGGCTGCGGCACGAACCGCCGCGCGAGATACGCAATCATCTGCCCGTTCGGCGCGGTGTATTGCAGCGTCGGCGAGTTGTAGTAGCGGCTGTCGGTGGGAAAACTCACCGACGGCACAACGCCCGCCTGAATCAGCGCCTGCAGCGGATAGTTCATGGCAACCCTCCCAGTCCCAGCACGGTCAGCGACACTGACTGCGCCATCGACGCAAGCTGCTCCTTGTTGCTCAAATACGCCATGAAGATCTTTCCTCCTGGATGCTCAAAGCCCAGATCGTCCACCGTCAGCACACGCATCCCCAGGCTCACCTTGGCGCGGATTGGGTTCAGCGAAGTGTCGAAAAATTCTTCGGTAATCGAAAACTCCGTCAGCCGCACCGGCACCACGCGGCTCTTGCTCCACACAAACAAGGTCAGCGGTTGCTCCAGCGGAATAATCTCCAGCGTCCCTGCGTTCGCCATCGCATCGTCGGCCAGCAGCGTCTCCACCGTCGGATTGATCAGCATCTCCAGTTGCGCCAGTTGCGGCTGCAGCCCAAACTGCACCGCCGTCGGATTCTGATTCGGAAACTCGAGCTGATCGGTTGCATCTAACTCGGCCTCCAGCTTGATTGTCTCGATCGCCGGCCCTCGCAGCCGCAGCGCGTCTACGCGCACCCCGTCCTGCCCGCCCAGCATCGACTGGATCTGCAGCGACCGCGTCAGCGAGTCCGGGTTGTACTGCAGCGCGATCACGCTCTGCACTGCCGACGTATCGACATCCATCGTCACAATGCCGCCTTTCACAAGCCGCGGCGAAATCGGTGAAGTGCTCAAAGCATCCAGCTCCTCTCCGCTACACTTGACGCTATGGCGCATGCGCCGCGCCCGCTGCGGTTCCCGTAGCAGCCGGCGGAGGCGCTGCCGCCAGAATCGCCTTGTACTCCTCCGGCGTGTGCACCCGTCCATCGCGCGTCACCACTTCTACCGTCACCGCATCCACACCAGCATTGGCGCCTCGGCCCGAATGCACCCGCGTGCGGATCGTATCGCGTCGGCTGTTGCGATACACCCGAAAGATCTCGCCTCCCGCGTCGGTGTTGATCAGCCGGATCGACGGATCGCTGAAGAAGTCGCGCAATACGGCCAACTCCGCTTGTATCCCTTGTGCGTGCGCGCGATCAAACTCCCTTTGCGCTCTGTCGCCGGCCTCTCCCGGCGCATCCGTATTCAGCGACTCGCTTCCGATCCGCCGTGCATAGTTACGCGTCTCCGTCCGTTCGCGCAGCACGTGCACGAGCACCTCTTGCATCCCCAGATCGCTGCTGGCCAGCAGATCGTCGATGTCCACATAGCCCGACGACCAGGCATCTTCCGTCACGCGTGTGTGAAATCCCTCGGCCCGGTTTCCCAGCAGCCCATGCCGGTTCGTAAACCGCAGCGGGATCACCGCCTCCTGGTCGATGAATCCCTGCATTTGCGTATCGAAGTTGCTCAAATGCCCGCCCTGCTTCACCGTGTAAGTCAGGTCCGAACCATTCAGCGCAAACGTCAGCCCGCTCGAAAGCCCGTTCAGGCGATTCACCAGTTCCGACACGCGCGCAAATCCCGACTGCTCGCCGCGCCCCACATCGCGCATCGCAATCTTGCGCTGCACCGCGCTCATCGCTGCGCGCGCATCCATCCCCGCGCCAAAGCAACCTCTCCCGCTTTGCTGCACCACGTGCGTCAGTTCATGCGCCAGCAGCCGCATGCCCTCAGCCCCGCAAGGCGCGTACCGGCCGGCTGCAAAAATCACGTGCTCGCACCATGTGTACGCCGCCGCCCCCAGTCCCTTGGCGGAGGCGGCCGCCTGCGCGTCAGCGTGCACGCGCACTCTGCTGAAGTCGAACCCGAAGCGCCGCTCCATGAATCGCCGTGTCTCGTCATCCAGCGCCTGCCCGGGCGTGCGTAACACATCGTCTACCGCGGTCGCATCCTCGCTGATCGTCGCGTCACCCCCCGCCTTGCGCTGCACGGGAATATCTTCCGGCTTCTTCTTGTCCGCATCCTTCTGTGTTGCAGCGGATGGCGTCAACGGCTGCAGGCCCAGCTTCTTGTCAAGGTCCGGATTCACCAGCGGCGAAAAGGTCCACCCCGCGCCGCCTGCGCCCGTCTGTCCCGTTTGCGGCGGCGGCACAAGCGGCCTGCCTCCCGTTCCCGGCAGCGTGCCAAGGCGCCGCGCCATCACATCCTCGAACATCTTCCGGTCTGCTTCCTCCTGTTTCGCTTCCGGCGTTCCCGGTGCATAGTGCATGCCCTTGCGAATCTCTTCCATGCTCGCCGCGACAGACGCCGTCTCCGCCAGATACCTCTGTGAGGCGGTCGGCTCTTTTTTCTTTTTCTTGTCCTCTCCCGGCGTAAAGCTGAATGTGATCATCGCCTTCGTCGGATGATCCACCGGCCCCTCATACGTCAGCTTCACCTTCAGCCCCGGCTTCACCGCGTCCAGAGGAATCTCGGGAATCTGCGCGGGCAGCGCCTTATGCGTCGCCGCCAGCGTGGAAACGGCCGCTGTGGCTGCCGCGCCCACAACCATCTTTCCCGGCAGCGTGTCGAGAAAATCTTCCGCACCTTTCACCAGCGGATCCTGCGAGACCGCATCCTTCAAGTTCTTGCCGATATCTGTCTGAAGAAATGCCTCGCCCAGCTTTGCCGCGGCGTCCTTGTAGTTGTTTGGCTGCACGTCGGTCGGCTGCTGCGTTGTCGACGAATCCGGCGTCGATTGCCGCTGCACCTGTCCCGGCACAACTTTGCCGAACGACCACTGCGGGATCCGTTCTCCTCGGCTCACCGCATCCGCCGCACGATCTGCCTCCCGCTCGAAGGCGTCGTCGCGCGCGCCGATGCGCAGACTTTTCGCCGGCCTGTTCGCCGCCGTGGTCTCCGCATCGCGCGTCTTGCGTGTCAGCGTCACGCTCATGGTTTCAGCCCTCTGCCAATTCCGCGCGCCACCTGGGCGCCCAACTTGCCCGCGCCCGCAGAGCCCGGCTCCAGAACTACACGCGGCAACCGCAGCACCGGCGTGCGATGCGGGTGCGCCCATGAACCGCGCAACACTGGCGCCGCCAAAACTCTTTCGAGCTCACTTTTGAAGCTCGCCACAAATTCTTGCCGCGCCGCAGGATCAAGCCCGCCCAGCACCAGCCTGTCGATCTTCACGCGGATGCGGCTCATGTCCACCCCCGCGTCTCGCTTGCCGTCAATGGCCGCTCTGCCTTGATGGCTTCGAGCTTCGTCGCCTGCAGCAGATGCTCCATCCGCACCGGACCGCCAACCTCCGCCGCCAGAAATGCCGCATTCATCGCAATGTTGCGGATGTTGCCGCCCGTCATGTTCAGCTGTGCAAGCAGCTTTGCGTCGATCCCCTGCGTTGGTGTCTTGGCAGGAAAGATGCGCTGCCAGATCGCCTCGCGCTGCACGGCATCGGGAAATGGAAAATCCACTGTGAAGCGCAAGCGCCGGTGGAAGGCCGTGTCCAGCGACGACTTCAGATTCGTCGTCAGAATCGCCAACCCTTGAAAGCTCTCCATCCGCTGCAGCAGATAGCCCACCTCGATATTCGCGTAGCGGTCCACACTGTCCTTCACCTCGCCCCGCTTACCGAACAGCGCATCCGCTTCGTCGAATAGCAGAATCACACCGCCCTCTTCCGCCGCATCGAATACCTGTTTCAAATTCTTCTCCGTTTCACCGATGTACTTGCTCAC
>JASHVE010000518.1 GCA_030039675.1 Acidobacteriaceae bacterium
AGGCAGGAGATCAGTTCCCGCCACTTTACCGGGGCCATCGAGATTCTGCGCGAGGTCGGCAAGCTCGATTCCTCGGTGGCAGAAGCGGAGACGCTGCTGCAAACCGCCGTCGCCGGCCAGGAGCAGGAGCGCCGCCGAAAGCTCATCGAGCAGATCCAGGCTGAGATTGAAAACTGCCTCGCCGCTGAGAATTACGAGCGCGCCACAGATCTCGTGGAGCGGGCCGTCGAGCAACTGCCCACCGAATCTTCGCTGCTGCAGCTCAAAACCCGCGTCGCCCTGCAGACCCGCGCCTTCCGCACTCGCCAGCTGATCGACACTACGGTTGCGAGGGCGCAGGAAACCTTCCTGCAGTCACCCGGCGAGGCCCTGCTCATCGTACAGAGGGCCCTGCAGGAACTGCCCGGCGAAGAGCGCCTGCTGGCACTCGAAGAGTCGCTGCGCCAGCGCCTCAAAGCCGCCGAAATTGAAGAGGTCCGCGGCCGTTACCTCCGCGAAGCGCAGACGGCCATCGATCGCGCCGAGTTCGACAAAGCAATCGAAATCCTCGAGTCCTACCAGCTGGAATTTGCCGATGCCGCCGGAGTCGGTGAGCTGCTCGACTTTGCGAAACGCGAGCTCGCCCAACAGCAGCGCCGCACACGCATCGGCGCTACTGTCGCCCAGGCGCGCGAGCTCCTGCTCTCGGAGCAGTTCGAGCAGGCGATGCACCTTCTTGAGCCCGCAGTTGCGGAGACGCAGGACCCCACGCTCGCACGTCTGCTCGAAGAAGCGCGTTCCAAGCGTGAGGCTCTGCTCCGCAAGTCCGAAGCGCTGATGGGCCAGATCGTGCGCCATCGCGAGCGCGGCCAGCTCGACGAGGCTATCAGCCTCCTTCAAGCACTGCCTGCGTCCGGTGTTGCGGGTTCTCCCGAGTACTCGCTGCTCGCCGACATTCGCGGTGAGAAGGCCCGCAAAGAGGCCACCGCCAGCGCTCTCGCCGCAGCCGCGCAGGCTTCGAACCTCGCCAGTTTCCAGGCCGCCATCGAGTCCCTGCAAAAAGTACAGCGCGCCTGGGGCGAAACGCCCGAAGTCTCGAAAGCCGTCTCCGGCATCGAATCGCGCCGCGCCCAGCTCGCCAACGAGACAGTTGCAAAATCAGTTGAAGCCGCAAGAACCGCGCTTCTTGAAAACAACGCGCCAGCCGCGGTCGAAGCGCTCAAGTCTTCCGTCGAGTGGTTCGAGTTCGCCGGCACCTCGCAGCAGGCTGACTGGAAGCGTCTTAACGCTGAGGCCGCCAAGCCCACAGCCAAGCGCGCCGCGGGCTTCGTACCCCAGGTGAGTGCTCCCGGCAAGACCCAGGAAGTCGCGCCCCCGCGCAACAAGCTTTTGGTCCCGTTAATTGCGGCCGGCGTTGTCGTGCTCGGCGTTGTCGGATTCGAAGTCTGGCACCACTCGCAGGAGAAACCCGCTCCGCAGATCATTGTGCAACACGTGCCGGTGCCTTCGCCCACACCCACAGCACCCACCGGCACCCTGCTGATTCAAGGCAGCGCCGATAAAGGCGGGGCCGACGGCGTAGAAGTTTTTGTCGACGGCGTGCTCAAGGGGTTTACGCTCGCCGATGGAACCCTGAAGCTGCCGCTCGATCCCGGCAAGCATTCGGTCAAGCTGGTGAAAGCGGGCTACGGTGAAGTTCCGGTCTCCTCTGTGACAATCAGCGCGAATAACCAGGCAAGCCTGCCCTTCAAGCTCACGCAGTCCGCCTCGGCTCCGCCTCCCGAGCCGGTGGCCTTCCTGAGCATCCAGTCCACACCCGGCGCGGCGGTCACCGTTGACAATGCAGCACAGGGCACAACCGATGCGCGCGGCAATCTGGTGGTGCAGGTCAAGCCCGGTTCGCGTGCGCTCGGCATCACGCTGAGCGGCTACCAGCCTTACGCGCAGACCTTCAACCTGAAGAACGGCGAGCACAACAACATTGTCGCGATGTTGAACGCCATTCCGCGGCCCGTCGCACCCACGCCCGCTCCCGTGCAACCGGTACAGGCGCTCTTCTCCGCATCTGTCACCACCATTCAGCAGGGCCAGTCGACTACCCTCAATTGGCAAACCGCCAACGCCGGCGAGGTCTCAATCGACAATGGCATCGGCGAGGTAGGCGCGAATGGCCAAAGAGAAGTGAACCCGGCCAGCAGCACCACCTATGAGCTCACCGCCAAGGGAAGCGGCGGCACGCAGCAGCGGTCCATCACCATCACGGTGACGCCAAAGGTAGTGGCCTCTCAGCCGGTAGCTCCTGTGCCTGCTCCGCCCCAGGCCGTCGACCCTTCCATGCTCATCCAACAAGCAATCAACAGTTTTGACGCGGCATACAATGCGCACGACATCGCGCGAATTCAATCTGCCTGGACCGGCATGAAACCGGCACAGGCAAAACAGCTGCAGGGCTTCTTCAAAGATCAGCCCACCAGCAAGGTGTCCGACAGTTGTTCGAGTTCTGATCTGAGCGTCTCGGGAGAAACCGCCAGCTGGACGTGCACTGAAACGTCAACCTTCGTCTCCGGCGGTAGGACGCAGTCCCATGCGCAAAGCATCCGCTTCACGTTCGCCAAACGAGGCAGCAACTGGACCATCGTCGACCGCCGATAGCGTCTGTCTCGCCGCTGTTCGCCAGACGCGTTGTGGGCGGGGTTACGCGGAGTTCATCTCGTTCATCGTGCTGAATTCTGGACTGTGCACGCGCTTTCTGTCCTGACAATGACAATGCGTGAGCATGCTCTTTCAACGCTCAAATTGTTGCTTGACGTTTGCTTTGGTTCGCCCTAAGATGATTCAGGTTT
>JASHVE010000519.1 GCA_030039675.1 Acidobacteriaceae bacterium
ATGTAGTTTGAATCTTCCTGCGGTATTGGCGTCGCGGGCTCCTGAGCCAAGCTCGAATGCCCATTCGCACCCAGCACGCTCACGATACAGGCGAGGAGTGACACTCGAAGCTTCATTGTCCCTCTCGACGAATATGCCAATAAACGCTCCTCGAAAATCCCGCAGTTCGATGGGCGCAACCGTATTCAAGCTTAGCCTCAGAAGCCGGCCTGGGCGTAGCCCAAAAATCTTCAATTTTTATTGCGTATTACGCACATGATGTTGCACAATGCTGGAGGTTAATCGGGCAAATGAAATTTGTCAACTATAAAGCGACCTATCAGCGCACCATGAATTGAGATGAAGTCGTGAAAGATTTCAAAAATCCGCAACAACTCGCCGGGAACCTGAAGGAACGCTCGTTGTCTTTTTCGGAAGGCAGGCGCAGTCTTTTAGGCTGCATGGCAGCAGCGTGCACGGGATTGGCCGGCTCCGCGATCGCATCCGCAAAAACGCTGGCTCCAGCCTTGGCGCTTTCGCCATCCGGTTCGCAGCGGGTTGCGTCTTCTTGCGGGCGCAGTAAGGTAATTGCCTCGGACGCGGCTACCGTCGTGGAGACAAGCGCTGGGAAGGTGCGCGGGTATCAGAGGAACGGCATTTACATCTTCAAGGGCATTCCGTATGGCGCATCGACTTCCGGCGAGCGCCGCTTTATGCCCCCTGCCAAGCCTGAGCCATGGACAGGGATTCGCAACGCATTGGCATACGGCCGCATTTGCCCACAGGAAGACTCCGCGCACTTCAACACGGACGGGCACAACCTGGCGCCGACCGACGAAGACGCGTTTCTGCTTCATCGCGGCTCGGCCATCTGGGTGCCCGGCGAAGATTGTTTGCGCGTCAATATCTGGACGCCGGAGATCAATGGCGCCAGCACGGGTTCCGGCAAGCGGCCGGTCATGGTCTACATGCACGGCGGAGGCTATTCGGGGGGGTGCGGACACGATCTGCTCTCCTATGAAGGCGAAAGCCTGGCGCACAATCATGATGTAGTCGTCGTCAACCACAACCATCGCCTGAACGTGTACGGCTATCTGAATCTCGCAGCTCTCGGCGGAGACGACTTTGCGGCATCTGCCAACGTTGGCATGCTCGATATCGTCGCCGTCCTCGAGTGGGTTCACACTCACATCTCGATGTTTGGCGGCAATCCAGACAATGTGACCATCTTCGGCCAATCGGGAGGCGGCGGAAAAGTGGCTGCGCTCCTGGCGATGCCCGCTGCAAAAGGCCTCTTTCATCGCGCGATCATCCAGAGCGGACCGTTCCTGCGCGCTCTCTCTCCCGACTACTCGCAGCTGGTCGCTGCGAACCTGATGGATGAACTCGGGCTCTCCCGATCGCAGGCGAAGGAGTTGCAGAAGATTCCTGTTGACCGGCTGTCCGGAGCCGCCGCGGAAGCCATGAAGAAGACTCCGCGTCCACAGTCCGCGCATCGCGATTCCTTTGGTGAGAGCGGCTGGGGACCGACTGTCGATGGCAATACCCTGCCCGTGCATCCCTTCGATCCAGCAGCGCCGGCGATCTCAGCGAATGTGCCGCTTATTACGGGAACCAACCTGAACGAGAGCGTGAGTGGGCTCGACCACCCCGGGGCCGATGCGATGACGGCGGACGAGATGACGCGTCGCGTGCGTGAGATGTATGGCGGCGATGCGGACGCGATCATTGCCGCCTACCGCGACGAGTATCCCAAGGCGAATCCATTCGGCCTTTACGCAGCCATTGCGACTGGCCGCTGGCGAATTCCCGCATTCGCTCAGGCTGTGCGGAAAGCAGCTTTGGGTGCGGCGCCGGCCTACGCCTACATTTATTCCTGGCGAACGCCATCCCTGGATGACCGCCCCGGGCCGTTCCATGCCGCCGAAATCTCCTTTGTTTTCGACAATGCCGAGATTTGTGATCATTACAGCGCAGGCGCTCCCGGCGCTTTTGCACTGTCGAAGCAGATGAGCACAGCATGGACGAATTTCGCCCGAACCGGAGATCCCAACCACGACAATCTGCCGCATTGGCCTGCATATAAACCGGACGGGCGCGCGGTCATGAACTTCGATGCACCCTGCGAAGTGCGCATCGATCCGGAACGAAAGGGCCTGCAACTGATAGCCCAATCCCAAAAGACATCAGCGTAGTTAGTTCATATGGCGCCGACTGCCCCAGTCTCCGCTGGGAGGATCCGATGGTTGAAATGATCGAAAGAATGCTCGCCAACGTGGAGCAAGGAAGACTCACCCGCCGTCAGTTTGCGGCCTCAATAGCTGCTTTGGCTACAGCCGCATTGGCACCCTCGCAAACTCCCGCGGTTCCCGCCGATGTAGGCGGCTTTCGTGCTGTGAGCCTGAACCACGTGACGGTGCGGGTTCCAGATCTTCACCGCACGTCCGAGTTCTACCAGAGGTTCTTCGGTATGCCGCTGCGGCAACAGGCAGCGAAGGTGCACATCCTCGGTGTGGGTTCGTCTTTCTTTGGCATTGAGCAAGGCGACGGTCCGGCTGCCGTGGTGGACCATTTCGACTTCGGCATTGCGAACTTCAATGCCGACGCGATGCGCGCCAGTTTATCGGCTCTTCACCTGAAATATGAGAACGGCACCTCACAGGAATCGTTCAAGTTTTACGATCCCGATGGATTTCATGTGCAGGTGAATGGGCCCGACTATGTCGGCCACGTGAGCTGATGCTTGCACCTGTGCGCGACGGGAGCACTGGTGCAGCTTCACAACTCGACTTGGTTCAACAGCCCTTTGACTGGACCATTGTCCGGCCGCAGTAGAAGTGTGACTTGGGCACTCGCGCTGTACTCACGGTGCTCTGAACGCAGCCCTCACTGTTTCACTCTGCAAGACAACTCCACACGCGGGTGAATCGGCCGCTTGGCTGCATGACCCTCCAGTCACGCTCGCGGTGCTCCCTCCGTCTTTCCAAAGACGCCGCTCGAATGCCAGCGGAGACGCACTTACACCGGATAGTCAGAGAGCTGAAAATCGCGCGACTGAGCGCGATACAAGTGCTGTTTTATCAAATGCATACACATGCGTTAGAGTTTCTGCCTACACGTTAGAACACGCATCTAACGTTGACTTTTTCGTCAGTGGACCAATAAATCGACTCTTTCGCAAGAGTCTGTCTATGACAACAGCGAACAAAAAACCGCGGTCAGGCTTAAGGAGGCAATGTCATGCTGGCAATTCACTCGAGTCTTATACACGCTCGGCTCTCGACTGAACTTCGATTCCATTCTCCCCGCATAAAAGACGTCCCCGGGAAGGCCCACACCAAGCTGGATGTTGTGAGAGGTGCTTTAGGCTGGGCCCTTCTGTGCCTCCTGATCCTGGTCCCGCGCCTGTGCGCTCAAATTCGATCGGGCACGATCACCGGGATCGTAACGGACCCGAGGGGGGCCGTCGTCGTGGATGCCCAGGTGACAGTGACCAATACGGCCACGCACGTCGCTTACACCACAAAGACAACGGCTTCGGGCCTCTACACGATCCCCTACCTTGAGTCGGGCACGTACGATGTCTCGGTAACAAAAGTCGGTTTCGACGATGAGACGGTCAGGGGCCTCACAGTCAACCCCTCGGAGATTGCCAAGACCGACGTGCAAATGCACGTTGGCGAGGTAACCACGGTGGTTCAGGTGCAGGCTGCGGCGGAGACACTTCAGACCGAAAGCAGTTCCATTTCCGCCGGCCTCAGCACACACGAGATGGAGTCGATTCCCAACATCACCCTGAATCCTCTCTACTATTTGACGCTGCAGAACAACGTGGTGCCACGGGTCGAGAGTGCGACCAGTCAATCCATCCAATCTGCCGGTGTTGGAGTAGCAGGACGCGCGGAGCTTTCCGCGATCGGTGTGAACGGCGGACGCGCCTTTGAGAACGACATCCAGCTCGACGGTCTGCCTGACACAGGCGATGGTTTCAACGAAATGACCATCGTTCCCAACCTCGAAGGCCTTCAGCAAACCCAGGTTATCAGCAACAACTTCACGGCCGACTATGGCCACGGCCAGTCGGTAATGGAGATGACCACGCGGTCGGGTACGAACCAGTACCACGGAGAAGTAAACTTCCTTTTCCGTAATCAGGTTCTGGATGCGAACACCTGGGGCAACAAAGCACAGACGCCACTGGTTGGAAGACCCGATTTCCAAAGAAGCAATGCCGGCGGCGCGCTCGGCGGTCCTATTCTGAAAAACAGAGTGTTTTTCTTCTCGAGCTATCACTATGAAACCGAGAATCAGGGACAGCCAAACATTGAGACGGTGCCGACCAACCTGGAACGCGTAGGGAACTTCACGCAGACCATGCAGCCAAACGCGCAGGGGCAACCGGTTCCGGCCCAGTTGTTCAACCCGTATAAGGTGACGGAGGTTGCGCCCAACCTGTACCAGCGGGCGGCCATCACGCCGGCAATCATCACTCCCGGTCTGCTACCCGAGGGTCCGGCTGCTTATAATGCCGCGCTCGCGATCTTCAACTTCTATCCCAGCCCGAACCGCCAGCCATCCGATCCTTACAACGATAACAACTACATTTCATACACCACTAACACGCTGAGGCTGCAGACCCTGAACAACCGCGTCGATTTCAAGAAAGGAAGGCACTCCATCTATGGGACGGGCGGATACTATTGGACCAACAATAGCAACCCCTTCGATCTGCAGCCTGACACGCCGGCTTCCGGCGCGAACAACAATCCCTCGGCGTCGTTTAACAATGCGCCGTCAACCCAGTCCGATCGCAACGGCTATGCGCAAATCGGCGATACCATTGTGATCAACCCATCGTTCTTTGTAGACGTTCGCTATGGAATCATGCGGACACACGCAATCGATTTCGGAGGGTTGCCTTCGGGATTCAATCAGTACAATGCGTTCGGAATCGCGTCGGGCACGCAGGCGCTGTTTGCCAAGACCGGATCGGCTCCCGTTGTATGGCCCAACTGGTTCGGTTACAGCGGTTCCGGCGGCGGCAGCAATTGGACCAACCTTTCAGGCGGCGGGTTTGCAAACAAGGAGGAGCGTCAGATCGCTCACTCTGTGAACGCCAGCGCCACCAAGATCGTGCGCAACTGGACGTTCAAATGGGGAGGGGAATATCGCGTGCAGCTCGCCAACTACACGGATTTTGAAGAGGGCTCGGCAAGTTTGAACTTCTGTTGCTCGGGCGATCCGGGCGGCAACTACAGCTTCGAATATGTGAACTCAACCGGCGGCACGACGCAACAGGACAACAATCCTCAGCTGGGCGGCATCAACGGTGCGAAGACGTTCCTCGGACAAGGCGTTTGGTTCGTCCGGCCCGGCGCCAATTTGAAACCAGCCTATGCGGCAAAGTATTTCGCGATCTACTCGCAGAACGACTGGCGTGTGAAACCGGGATTGACAATCAACCTCGGCCTGCGCTGGGATGTGGCCCCCGGCCTGACGGAGCGCTACAACCGGTTGGCCGGGTACGACTTTACAGTGATGAACCCCTTCGGAACCATGGGCGAGATCTCTTTCCCCGGCACGAATGGCTACAGCCGTAATATGTGGGACACGGAATACCATGATTTCCAGCCACGCGTCGGCGCAGCTTACGAGATCACGAAGTCGCTGGTCGCGCGCGGCGGGTTTGGTATTACCTACCTGCCCAGCAACACCGGGTACTTCTCCAGTCCCAATGACTACGGCGAGGCATCGTTTGCTCCGGGCAACAATGCATTGCCTTATGGCGCCAACCCCAATGGCGTTCCTACGTCGGAGCTTACCGATGCAGCTCCCCTGATCCCGGAGGTTGGACCGAATCCCAAGGCTCCGCAGAACTACGGCATCAACGAGGCTTACTTCGACAGGCATCTGAAAAACCAGATGGCTTACCAGGCGAATTTCTTCCTCGAGAAATCCTTTGGAGCGAGCAGTCAATGGTTGATTTCGGTTGGCTGGAGCGATGCAATCTCACGTAACCTGAGCACCCGCAACTTTGCATTTGAGTCTTTGCAGAGCGTCCCCTCAGCCGTTCTCGGTCAGTGGAAGGCTCAGTACATCGCAAACAACGGAACAAGCGACCCGTCTACCCAGTCTGTTCCGAATCCTTATCAGCCGGTCAGCGGTCCGCTGCTTCCGTTTCAGAACGATTTGGCCAACGCGACCATCCAACAGTTCATCCCCTATCTGCCATATCCTCTCTTGTATGGCGGGGGCCAGGGCCTCAACGGGTCGACGGGCTTCGGTAACTATAATGCCGGGCTGATTCACGCTGCATACCACGGACCCTCCGGGCTCACGATGATGTTCAATTACACCTGGTCGAAGGAACTGGATTTTGTGTCCACCGCGATCGAAGATGGGCAGGGCGTGAATCCTGATGGAACCATCAGCAGCACACCGGACCTGATCAATCCGCACAACAACCGGAACTACGGCGCAGACGATACACCAAGCGCGTTCAATGCGGTGGTGACGTATCAATCGCCGTTCGGCGCAAAGGGAAAGTACGCATTGAGCAATCCCATTGGGCGGGCTATCGCGGGAGACTGGAACCTCGGCACCGTGTTTCAAATGCGGGATGGCAACCCCGCAATCTTGAGCATGAGTGGGGACGGCTCGATCACCGGCCGGATCGACAGCAATCCGATCTATCCGTACGTGCTTCCCAAGCTGTATCAGCACATGTACAACGGCTCGACTCCGGTAACATTGCCGTGCGGACAGACGATTACCCCGAGCACCTACTATCGGCTCAAGTACGACCAATGCGCATTCCAGGGCGAAACCCTTACCACTCCCAATGGCAGCATCGTCCCCAACATCTACTGGATTGGAAACTCGCCGCAAACCAACGGCAACATTCGCACCGACGGATACACCAACGTGGACTTCAATATCACCAGGTCGTTCCCGATCCGCGAGCGGTTCAACCTGCAACTGGCCGCGGACTTCAATAACCTGTTCAACCATCCGCAATTTCAAGGTGACGATAGCGGCAACCTGGGAACTATGAACCTCGTCAACAGCCCGTCTACGGGTCTGATCCCCGGAATCGGGAATGGTTCCACCTTCGGTTCACGCTACCTGACCACCTATGACCCGCGACAGATCGTTATCCACGGCTACGTGAGATTCTGACAACGTGCTGTAATCGCAGAAAACACCAATCGGCATCGTGGATGGGCCAACATGGCCCACCCACAGTTTGCCGACACGCTATGAACTTGCCCTGACTACCGGCCGCGTGGAGTGCAATGAGAGAGTTTCTGCGTCCAATATGCAGTGGTCCAAAATCGCTCCGCACCGATAGCGCGAGGATTTGCTCTCCGGGGGTTTTGTGGAAAGACGGCGATTTCTCGCTTCTTCTCTCGCGGCATCAGCGGCCATAGGCGCGCAGGGAGCTCTAAGCCATGCTCTACCCTGGAAGAGCCGGCCCGGTTATGCATTCGACCGGACCATCTCCCGCGATGTTCTTGATCATTTCCTCGCACGTTCCATTTCGATGGAGGGTCTGCTTAACGGCAGAGGCGATCTTGACGACAACATCCGCATGCTGAGCCATATCGGCGCGAAGTATATAGGGCGCAGTATCTGCCTCTGGGGCGGCGAGGCCAAGCTGCTCGATAACTTTGCACGCGCCAGGCAGCAGCTTCCTCAACTGCATGCCGCAGACCCTGAGATGATTCTCGAGGCCTGCATCTTTGAGATCGTCACGCCTGAAGTGGAGCAGGTTCCGGTACCCGACTGGGCGTTTATCGCTCTCGGCTTGCCTGTCGAACGCAGAAATTTCCGTTATGAGGCCATCCTCTATCCCCCAGCGCAGC
>JASHVE010000520.1 GCA_030039675.1 Acidobacteriaceae bacterium
GCCGATCTCGGGCGTGATTGTGCAGCAGAACGTGACGCAGGCTGCGGCTGCGGGCGTCACCTTCTCCGGCTCGGCGACGGCCTTTACGATCGCCGACCTGAGCAGCGTGTGGGTGATCTGCGATGTGTATGAGAACGACATCCCCAAGCTGGCGCTGAGGCAAGAAGCGAAGATCAAAATCGACGCTTATCCCGATAGGGTGATCGTCGGTCATATCTCCGACATTGGGCCGGTGCTCGATCCTTCCATCCGCACGGCCAAGGTGCGTATCGAGGTGCCTAATCCCGGCATTCTCAAGCTGGGCATGTTTGTCACCGCGACGTTCCAAAGCCTGAAGAAACAGAATTTCGCGCTGGTCCCGGCGCCGTCCATCCTGCATTTGCACGATCGCGAGTGGGTCTTTGTTCCGGCGGACGGCAACAAGTTCCGGCGCGTCGAGGTGAAGACGGGCAATATGGTCGGCGACAAGCAGGAGATCCTCGCCGAGATCGAAAACGCCAAGGAGGTCCCGTTCCCCAGCGGACAGACGGTCGTTTCCAACGTGCTGCAACTTGAAGCTACGCTGGAGGCACAATGATTAGGGCTCTAGTCGATTCGGCGCTCAAAAATCGGCTGCTGGTGATAGGGATCGCCGTCATTCTGCTGTTTTGGGGCGCAATTTCGTTCAAGAATCTTCCCATCGATGCGTACCCTGACGTGGCGAACAACTACGTCAATGTGATCACGCAGTGGCCCGGCCATTCGGCTGAGGACATGGAGAAACAAGTCACGGTTCCAACCGAAATCCAGATGGCTGGAATCCAGCACCTGGCCAACCTGCGTTCGTTCACGCTGGCGGGCATTTCCAGCATCATGCTGAACTTCGACGATTCTTCAGACGATAACTGGAATCGTGAGCGTGTGCTGGAACGCCTGACCATGGTGACGCTGCCTGCCGGATTGGTGCCACAGTTGCAGACCGACTGGAGCCCGGCGGGTCAGATCTACTGGTACACGCTGGAAAGCAAGAATCCAGCCTACGACGTGATGGAGCTCAAGTCCATCGCCGATTGGACGCTGGCCAAGCAATACAAGAGCGTGCCACACGTCGTCGATCAGGCAACCTTCGGCGGACTCACGAAGGAATACCAGGTCCGTCTCGATCCGAACAAGCTGATCGAATACGGCCTCAGTATCTCACAGGTTGAGAGCCAGCTTACCCTCAACAACACCAACGCCGGCGGCAGCTTCATTCAGGCCGGGCCGCAGCAGATCAACGTGCAGGCACAGGGGTTGTTCCGAACGGTGCAGGACATCGAAAACACAGTGGTGACCGAGGTCAACGGCGCGCCGGTCCGCATCAAGGACATCGCTGTCGTCGATCAGGGGCCGAAGATCCGTTTGGGACAGATCAGCAAGGCTTGGCGCGATCCGAAGACCAACCGAATCATCGATGAGCCGGACGTGGTGGAGGGCACGCTGCTGCTGCAGAAGGGCGACGATGCCGATCCGGCGCTCAAAGGTATCGAAGAGAAGACGAAGCAACTCAACGATGAAATCCTCCCCAAGGGCGTGAAGGTGGTCCCGTTCCTCGACCGTTCGGATCTGGTTCACTTTACCACGCACACGGTGCTGCACAATCTGACCGAAGGCATCGTCCTCGTCGTCATCATCCTTTTCATCTTCCTGGGCAACGCACGCGGCGCGTTCATCGTGGCCTGCACGATTCCGTTTTCGCTCCTGTTTGCCGCCACGTGTCTCAGCCTGAATCACATTCCCGCGAACCTGCTGTCGCTCGGTGCGCTCGATTTCGGTATGGTGGTGGACGGCGCGGTCGTGATGATCGAAAACATCATTCGCCATCTCGGACACCGGAACGACGGCCGCACCGCGTTCGAGAAGATCACAATGGCTGCCCATGAAGTCCAGCGCCCGGTCTTCTTCGCCATCACAATCATTATCACTGCATATCTGCCCATCTACACGCTGCAGGCCGTTGAAGGACGCCTCTTCCGGCCAATGGCGTGGACGGTCTGCTTTGCCCTCGGTGGCGCGTTGCTGTTCTCGATCGTCATTGCGCCAGTTCTCGCCAGCATGCTGTTCCGCAGGGGCGCCAAAGAATGGCACAACCCTTTCATGGTGTGGCTGACGAAACGCTATCGTCCTGCGGTGAGCTGGGCAATCGATCATCACTGGATTACGTTGGCTGCAGCAGGTGCAGCGCTCGCACTTACGCTGTTCATGGGCTTTAGCGGCATAATCGGTTCGGAATTCTTGCCGCACTTGGATGAAGGTGCGATCTGGGCGCGCGGCTCGCTGGCACCTTCCACGGGACCCGATGAGAGCCGCAGAATTGCCGAACATGCCCGGCTGGTGCTGGCGTCGTTTCCTGAAGTCACTGAGGTCGTGGATCAGATTGGCAGGCCCGACGACGGCACTGACTGGACCGGCTTCTTTAATACTGAGTACTACATCGGTCTTAAACCTAAAGAGCAGTGGCGTCCGGCCTTTCATCAGAATAAGGAAGCGCTGATCGGAGCGATGGACAAGGAACTGGAGAAGATGCCGGGCGTAATCTGGGGCTTCTCGCAGCCGATTGAAGACAATATGGAAGAAGCGGTGTCGGGAGTCAAAGGCGAGCTCTCCGTGAAGATCTACGGCGATGACCTGCGCACGCTCGAGGCGAAAGGTAATGAAGTTGTCAGCGTCATGAGCCAGATCCGCGGCGTCGCCGATCTCGGTCTGTTCCGCATCATTGGACAGCCCAATCTGACGTTCGTTGTGGATCGTGCCGCCTGCGCCCGCTACGGTATCAATGTCGCCGATGTGCAGGATGCGATTCAGACGGCAGTGGGTGGCAACACAGTGACGGAACTGCTTCAGGGCGAGGCGCAATATGATGTTGTGCTTCGTTATCAGCAGAAATATCGCGACACGCGCGAGGCGATCGAAAATATCCGGTTGCTTGCGCCTTCGGGTGAGCGCGTCTCGTTGGCGCAACTCACCAAGATCAACACGGACGATGGAGCCGAAGAGATCTATCGCGAAGGCGAGTCGCGTTACGTTGCCATCAAGTACAGCGTGCGGGGACGCGATCTAGGCTCCACCGTCGAAGAAGCGATCAAAAAAGTGCACGATCAGGTGCAATTGCCACAGGGTTACCATGTTGAGTGGGCCGGTGAATACAAGAGCAAGCAGCGTGCAGATGCGCGGCTGGCGATCATCACACCCATCACCGTTCTACTCATCTTCATGGTCCTCTATATCATGTTTCGTTCCTTTAAGTGGGCGGTCCTGATCATGCTCAACGAGCTGCTTGCGCCGTTGGGTGGTTTAATTGCGCTTTATCTCACGCATACGAACTTCAGCGTGTCGGCGGCCATCGGCATGCTGGCTCTGTTCGGCGTTTCGGTGCAGACCGGTGTGATCATGCTCGAGTACATCAACCAGCTGCGAGCGCATGGCTATACAACTAAGGACGCCGCGGTACAAGGCGCCGTGATGCGCTTGCGGCCTATCATGATTACGATGCTTGTTGCGACCCTCGGTCTGATTCCGGCGGCTCTGTCGCACGCCATCGGTTCCGATTCGCAGCGGCCATTTGCCATCGTCATTGTCGGCGGCTTGATTGTTGCGCTGATGATGAGCGTCTTCCTGCTTCCAACGCTCTATGTGTTGATCGCTGGAAAGAATGATGTACTACCGCCTCCGGAATCGGAGTTTGCCAGCGAATAGACAATAACGCAACTGTAACCTGCAGGGGTTGCGCCATACGGCAGGTGCGCGTAACAATCAATCGGCACATTCGAGCGCGGCCGCCTCCCCTACCAGACGGCTCGTCGCGCAAGAGTGGCTCATGGCACGGAATGGAGTGAGAACCATTCCAATTGCGGAAGAACTTGAGATATTCGGAGGATGGATGGACAGGAAAGAAGTTCGAGCCCGGATTGAAAAAGTTGGAATCGTTCCATGCGCTCGGGTTACGTTACCCGAATATGCGCAGTTTGCGGCCGAGGCCCTGTACGCAGCTGAAATCCCAATCCTTGAAGTGACGCTGACTTTATCCCAGGCTCCCGAAGTGATTGAGAGCCTGGCGAAGAAATTTCCGGATATGATTATCGGCGCCGGAACAGTGCTCGATGAAGAGTCGGCCCGCCGCTGCATCGCTGCGGGAGCAAGGTTTATCACGAGCCCAGGATTTGTCCCGGAAGTGGTCGAGTGCTCAAAGCAGGCGAACGTTGTGGTCTTTCCCGGAGCACTCACGGCAACTGAAGTGATCAGCGCATGGAAAGCGGGTGCGGATTTTGTGAAGATCTTTCCCACGGCCACAGTGGGTGGTACTCACTACGTGCGCGCTCTTAAGGTCCCGCTGCCGCAGATTCCTCTGATCGTGACCGGGGGTGTCAATCAATTGACTGCGTTCGACTATATTCTTGCCGGCGCAAGCGCCATTGGCGTTGGCGGCGAGTTATTACCGAAAGAAGCTCTCGTGCACCGCCAGATGGATCGCATTCACGAGCTGGCCCGCAGATTTCGCACCATGGTCACAGAAGCGCGGGCTGAGCTCGAGTCTGATTAGAATTTGGCCGCAATCTTCTCAGCGACAAAGCTCCCTGAGGAGCGGTGTGCGATTGCCAAAATGCGCGCTGACCCATGCTACATCGGCCAGCCGCCTTCTCGCTTTGTCTGGAGATGACGCTCTCTGTCTGCAAGGTTTCGCGCGGATGCGCGAGATCTCGCAAGTGGCGCTTTTTCGCCGCGACGTACTGAACGGGCTATAGCATTTTCGGAATTACTGTAGACCGAAAGCATGAACTCAAGTGGCTTTTTCATCAAGAAAAAGCCGCTTTTCACTGCTCTTAAGAAGCCTATATGTATTCCGAAAATGCTCTAATGGCTGAGTTGATCGGCGCCATTCGCTCATTCATGCGCACTTGATCCTGGGCATAGGGCCCGTCCCGCGGAGCTGCAGGCCGTAGAGGAGCCTGTGTCACTGACAGAGGATATCTGAGCTTAAGCCTGGCTGCCACCCGCGATGCGCTTCATCGGGAGACCGTGCCGCAGCTTTTGGAAGTAACAGATCTCGATGAGCGTAGGCCACAACTCCAGCGTGGATTTGATCACAGCAATCGCATCGTCGACAATGCGCACCAAGTTGTGTTGGAAGAAGTCAGGCTCGAAGCCGTAGAATGCCTTCTCGAGATTTGCCGCAAACATCCGCAACGAATCGACGCGCTCCGGATTCTTGGATTGTTCCGCAGCTTCGAGAGCCCTTTTGTGCAGGCCCGTGATTTTGCCAAGGATCTGCTCTGCATCCTGTGCAGTGACCTCTCCCGCGTAATCGAACGTAATGCCCAGCTCGTCGCGGCAGGAGATTGAGGAATTGATCTTTCTTTTGAGAAGATTGGCAATCTCCTCGTTGAGTACTTCTGAAGCCGGAGGATTGCGCATGTAGTTGCTCTTAGTGTGATGCTGTGCGGCGTCGACGTGAGCGGCGACCATGCCCTTCTGCTGAATCCATAATCGGTAGATATAGTCCTCGAACCGGAGCCGTGTCGGGAAGAATGGAGGAAGGCCGAAAGTATTGTCGTAGCCCGCGACTCCGCAGTCCATTCTCCAGTTGCAGTTCGTGATGG
>JASHVE010000521.1 GCA_030039675.1 Acidobacteriaceae bacterium
CTTCGCCGTTGCCATGACGCTGCTGGTGCTCGATCTGCACGTTCCCTCGGCCGCGCAGGTGCACTCCGAGCGCGAACTGTTGGCGGCGCTCTGCGCGCTGGGCCCGCAGTGGCTCACGTACGGCATGAGCTTTCTCACTCTCGGCATCTTCTGGGCCGGTCAGCAGACGCAGCTGAACTACATCGGCGAGAGCACCCGCGACCTTACCTGGATTCATCTGGGCTTTCTCTTCACCATCACCGTCATGCCGCTCTCCACGCGCCTGCTCGCCGAGTTCATCACCTACCGTGCGGCGCTGGGTATCTATTGGCTGAACATCTTTCTGCCGGGTGCAATGCTCTTCTGGAGCTGGGCTTATGCCACGCGCGCCGACCTCGTCAATGCTGATACGCCCGATGAGGTGCGCGGCAGCATCTGCAGGCGTATCGTGATCGCGCAGGCCCTCTACGCGGCTGGCGCTGCGCTGTGCCTTATCAACACCTGGGTCAGCATCGCGGTGATCGTGCTTGTGCAGTTAAACTACGCCGTCGCGCCGCAGCTCTGGGGACGCAAACCGAAGTAACACCTCCCATGCCGGATTCCCAAGCAACTTGGCGCGCGCGCCCGTGTTCTCTCTTGTGCGGCTGGGCATTCCCTGCCGGCGGAGGAAGACGATGTTGACGGCAGGTATGAATGCATTGGCGATGGCGCGGTTCGGATTCCGCATTGCACACGGTGGCGGAGAGGCTTTTGCGTTGCTGGTGATGACCGTTTCGGCCCTCGGGATCCTGGTGTGGGCTCTGTCGCACGCCGGGCACAAGCAATCGGCTAAGAACTAGGTGGATTAGGAAGAAATTTCCGCCCTACCGGCGCCGCGCCCGCCAGAAGGAAGTCACACCTAAATAAAGAAAAACCGCGACGACCACAGCCGAGACCCAAAAAGTGCGATGGTCGGGCCCGTGGGCGTAGCTCAGCCGCGTGCGCCATATCGTGGGCGCAAAAACCACCACCGGAAGCAGAAAAAACACCCCTGTAATCTCAAGCCATAGAATGCCGCCTACGCGGCGAAACGGGCGCAGAAAACCGCCAACTCCGGCGGCGAATCCTCGGCCGGCCCGCGACGAAGCCTGTACCGCTGCAGCAGCAGAAGCGCCGGCGGCATTCGCCGCAGCTCTGTGCGGTTGTGCAACTGTTTGATTCCCAGCAGATTGCACCCCACCCGCCAGCCTCTGGCCGGCGATGCGCCCGGCAACGCGAAGCCCGATACCGAGGGTCCGGCCGATGGTTTGCGGTCTCATCCCGTTTATGATGGTAGCAGCGTTCACGCCAACCCGCGTTTATGACTGCCCGCTGAATACCGGTTGCTCGTGCACAGCATTGGAAGTAAGGTAGAAAGATCGTGCGCCGCATCCCGAGCATCTTAAAGTGCGCAGGGCGCCGGCTCCTGGAGGTAACCCTTTGACATCCCGTCTGCGCGAACTTATACAGCAATTGGGTGAGGCCATCCATGAGTCGGTCATCGAAAGTGAGCAGATCGCCGGCGTTGTCCAGGACATCCGCAAGCATGGCTTCGATGTGCTGCTCATGCTCGAAGCCACGATCGGCTTAAACGAGGTCGGCGCCAAGCCCGCCGAGTCCTCTGAAGCGGCGGGCGAAACCAACGGCGAGGGCGGACCGTTCACCCAGAACGATTTGAGCTTCCTCAAGTCATTGCGCATCTCCGTCGAAGGCGACAAGGATGAAGAGGACAGCCCCGACGCGGAATAGCTGGTGCAAGTAGGAATTTTCCCGACGGTCTGATGTGTCCGAGGGATGATTATTCCGTGGCTACACTGCCTAATTCGGAAGAACTCTGGACCGTGCGGGAGTACCTGCGCACAAGCTGGAGCCCCGACCGTGAATTTGTGGATGGGCGGATCGAGGAGCGGAACTTGGGTGAGAAAGAGCACTCCATCCTTCAGCGGTACCTGACGGTATTGTTCGCCATTAAGCGTGCAGAGTGGGGCGTTGAAGTCTTTCCCGAGCTTCGCACCCAGACCAAGGCCAGGAATTTTCGCGTTCCCGATGTGCTTGTTGTCCGGGCGGGTGAAAAATTCGAGCGCTATGTCACGCAGCCGCCATTGATCGCGATCGAGATTCTCTCACCCGAAGATTCGTTGCACGCCATGCAGGAAAAGGCGGCAGAGTATCACCTCTTCGGCATTGAGAATATCTGGATCATCGATCCGGAGAATCGCATCGTCTATCGCTATACGGGATCGGCGCTCGAAGAGCTACGGACGGGCGAACTTGCAGTGCCGGGAACGCCGATTCGCGTAGTGCTGAGTGGGATGTTTGCGGAGCTGGATCGGGCGTAATCCGATCCAATCTAGCTCTTTAGCGCCACACGAATGTGCAGCTCTCTCAGTTGCTGCTCCGTTACCGTGGTCGGCGCGTCGGCCATCAGGTCAATAGCTTTCGCCGTCTTCGGGAACGCAATCACCTCGCGCAGATTCGCCGCGCCGGCTAGCAGCATGATGATGCGGTCAAGGCCGAGCGCAATGCCGCCATGCGGGGGCGTGCCGTACTCCAGTGCGTCGAGGAAGAACCCGAACCGCTTCCGCGCCTCTTCGTCGCTGATGCCGAGCGAAGCAAAGATTTGCTGCTGCACGTCTTTGCGGTGAATGCGGATCGAACCTGAGCCCAGTTCGAGGCCGTTCATCGCCAGGTCGTAGCAGTCGGCGCGGACGGAGGCCGGGTCGCTGACCAGGTTGGCCATGTCGGCTTCGTACGGCGCCGTGAAGGGATGGTGCGCAGGCACCCACTTGGCCGCCGCCAGCTCGTACTCGAACATCGGGAAGTCGACGATCCAGATGGGATGAAACGCACTGGAGCCATCGATCGCATCCGCTGGCCCGCGCACGTGCGCCGCCTCGACGATTTCTTCCGTAATCTTGAAAGCGCCGTGGCGGTCGGCGTACTTCTTTGCCAATTCAGTACGGAAGTTGCCGGCAGCCGCATAGACGTTGATCTCGCGCTCCGAGAGCCGGCCCTCAAACTTGGTATCGCTGGCTTTGATGTGGTGCGCCGGATCGCCCGCAACGACGATCACAAAGTCCGCATCGGCCGCACCCGCAAGCTCGCGCACCTTAGCAGCCGCCTCGGGGAAGCTCTTCGCCAGGCGCTTGAAATCGTCGATGAACTTCGCACCCTTCTTCTGGTCGAAGAGCGGATGATTGTCTTCGCGCTCCTTGCGGCTCAACTCGCCAACATTAGGAATGCGGAAGGCGACGACGGGCAGCGCGGGATCGATCTGCAGCGTGGCGAGATTTTCGTCCATAAACGCCGAGCGCACGTCGGTCAGTCCAGGCAACCGCAGGTCGGGCTTGTCGGTGCCGTACTGGCGCATCGACTCGTCATACGTGATGCGCGGAAAGGGCCTGGGCAGCGAGACGCCGGCTGCCGCGAACCCTGCGGCCAGAAACTTCTCTACCACGGCGAAAACCGACTCGCGCCGCGGGAAGCTCATTTCGAGGTCGACCTGCGTGAACTCAAGCTGCCGGTCGGCACGCAGGTCCTCATCGCGGAAGCAGCGGGCAATCTGGAAATAACGGTCGAAACCCGAGATCATCAGGATTTGCTTAAAGATCTGCGGCGACTGGGGCAGCGCGTAGAACTCGCCGGCATGCACGCGGCTGGGCACAAGAAAGTCGCGCGCACCTTCCGGCGTGGACTTGGTAAGAATCGGCGTTTCGACTTCGAGAAAGCCCTGCTGGCTCAGGTTGTCGCGAATGGCCAGCGTAATCTCGTGGCGCAGTTTGAAATTGCGCTGCATCTCGGCGCGGCGCAGATCGACGTAGCGGTACTTGAGCCGGACTTCTTCGTCCTTGATCGCCTCCTCGGCCGGGGAAAAGGGCGCGAGGCGCGTGTCGTTCAGCACGCGCAGCTCGGTGGTCTCGATCTCGACCTCGCCCGTTTCCATCTTGGGATTGATGGCGTCCTTGGCGCGAAGGCGCACCTTGCCTACGGCAGCGACCACATACTCCGGCCGGACTTGTTCGCCTTTGCTGTGACCCTCCGGCGTGATCTCCTTGTCGAGAACAATCTGGCAGATGCCGGAGCGGTCGCGCAGGTCAAGGAAGATCAGATTGCCGTGATCGCG
>JASHVE010000522.1 GCA_030039675.1 Acidobacteriaceae bacterium
TGCCCTACCAGCACCATCACCGAGGAGATGGCGCCCGGCCCGGCCAGCATGGGAATGCCCAGCGGCACAATACCCGCGTCTTCCTTGGCTGCGCCCTCTTCGGCGTCGCCCGTGGTCTCCTGCGTGGGCGAGCGGCGGGCTTCGAGCATGTCCAGACCTATGAGCAGCAGGATCAGTCCTCCGGCCACTTCAAAGGCTGGCAGCGTGATGCCGAACATCCTGAAGATAAGCTGCCCAGCCACAGCAAAGGTGGTGAGCACGATGAAGCAGGTCAGCGCGCCCTTGCGGGCCATCCGCTTGCGCCGGACAGCGTTGGCGCCAGCCGTGATGGCCAGAAACGATCCGATCGCCGCAAACGGATCGACCAGAAAAAACACCGAGCTGAACGCCAGCAGCGAAAAGCGCACGATGGGCGCAGTACGAATCTCATTCAGCGCGAGCGCGGCTGGATTAGTCCAGAGCACAATGATTATTAGAGCTTAAATCGCTTCGAATGATGCAAGGATAGGATGCCCATGCGCGTCTTCAACCGGCGCATTCCCTTCCCGCACCACGAGCTGCGTCGCGAAGCCGGCTTCGCGCGCCGCGTCCAGTTCGCTTACGACATCCGAAAAGAAGACAGCCTCCGCCGGCTCCACGTTCATCGCCGCCGCAATCGACGCATAGCTGGCGCTCTCTTTCTTCGGCCCGGTACGCGTATCGAAGTAACCCGAGATGTATGAGGTGAGATCGCCGTAGTTCGAATGGCGGAAGAGCAGTCGCTGCGCTTCCACCGATCCCGAGGAATAGATTGCCACCTTCGCCTGCGCCGACCAGCGCTCAAGTGCCGCCGGCACATCCGCAAAGAGCGTTCCCTTCAACTCGCCCGACTCAAACCCCGCCTTCCAGATTTTGCCCTGCAGGCTTTTGAGCGCCGTCGATTTGCGGTCGCGGTCCATCAGCCACAGAAAATAGGCGTGCGCGTTAATCTGGAACCTGATCTCAGCGACCAAGGCGGACCATCGCACATTCGGAAGACGGCACGGAAGAGAGGGATCTGTCTCCGCCCGATTTTCCTGGGCAAGCAGCATCAGGTCTTCGCGCACAGCAGGATCGTCGATGTTATCCCGCAGAAACTCGCCGAAATGCGCCTCCGCATACGGAAAAAGCTGCTCCGTCACCAGCGAAATTGGCGCAACCGTGCCTTCGATGTCGAGCAAATAGAGCTTGTGCGTGGAGGCCATTAGGCGCGAATTGCCGTTTCAACCCGCGGCCCGAGATATGCCGGTCCGAAGCAGAGCGGCTGGTAGCCGTGGTCGACACCCGAGCCGGTGTAGTGCGGCGTCCAGCCCTCGGTCTGCTGGAACCAGCGGATAGCGCGGATGCGCCGGTCTTCGCAGAGCGTAAACCAGTGCGTAGTGCCGCGCGGCACGCGCAGCATGTCGCCGGGGCCGACTTCGACTGAATAAACCTTTCCACCCAGGTGCAGAAAAAAAATGCCGCGCCCTGCGAGGATGAACCGCACCTCATCTTCCGAGTGCGTGTGCTCCTTATCGAAGCGGGCCAGCATGGCATCGAGATTCGGCGTCTCGGGATTCACATCGATCACGTCTGCCGTCACGTAGCCGCCGCGGCGCTTCATCTCGTCAATTTCGGCACGATACGCGTCCAAAACAAGGTCAGCGGAGCTGTCGGGCGGCACGCGGTCCAGGCTCCAGCGCTCGTAGTCGATGCCTGCGTCCGCCAGCTCGGCGCGAATCGCGGTTTCATTCTCGATAGTGCGATTTTCATCCGGAAAGCGAAGGACGGCCATGGTTGCTCCTTCCAATTCGATGCGGGCCAATCGGCGCTTCAGGTCAGAAAATCCGGAACCGTCCGCTTGCGGCCCGTCAGCCGCCGCATCTCCACCTCGAAGAGAAATTCGAGCGCTTCGAGATGACGGCGCGCCTCGGCCACCGATTGTCCCCAAGTATAAAGCCCATGACGGCTCAGCAGAACCCCATGCGCATGCGGGTGTTGAGCCAGCGCTGCGGCGAGCTGCCCGGAAAGAACCGGATAATCCTGCGTGTTTTCAAGAAGCGGCACACGTTCGAGATAAGCGTGCGTCGCCACACCGGAGAGCCCCTTGAGAATCTCGTAGCCCTCGATCGGCACATACGGCTCACCTTCGTAATGGCCAGAGATGAGCGTGTTCCATACGGTATGCACATGCAGGATGGCGCGCGCGTCAGGCCGCTCGCGGTAAAGCACCAGGTGCAGCGCGGTCTCCGCAGAGGGCTTGCCAGCGCCGGCCACCGGCTTGCCTTCCGCATTCACTTCGAGCAGATCGGCAGGCTGCAGAGTGCCTTTGTCCAGCCCAGAGGGTGTGATGAGAATGCGCGCGGGCGAGTCCGGAAAGGGGCGCACGCTGAAGTTGCCGCTCGTCGCGGGCACCCACCCGCGCGCATAGCACCAGCGCGCCGTGGCGCAGAGAGCTTCGGCTTCGGATTCGAGGGAGCGTACTTCGGAAGCCATGAGTGCTTCGAGTGTAACAACGGAGCTGCGGCCAGCTCTACAATCGACTCTTGCGGGCCGAACTCCAACGCGATCATTTCGACGTCGTCCTGGTCTCGCCGCGCAATCCGCTCAACATCGGTGCGGCGGCGCGGGCCATGGCCAACTTCGGCTTCGCGCGCCTCACCGTCGTAGCTCCCTACGAACCGCACTGGCGTGAGGCGCAGTCCGCCATTGGCGCCGAAGAGATCCTCCAAAGTGCCCGCCGCACGCAGTGCCTCGCAGAGGCCGTATCCGAATGCACGCTGGTCGTGGGCACGGGAACGCTCACGCGTCGCAAGCCCCAACAGCCGGTCATTCCGCTGCCGGAGTTGCCTTCGCGTGTGCAGCGCGCGGTTGATGAGAACGGCCGCGTGGCCCTCCTCTTCGGCCCGGAGAAGCGTGGCCTTACGCGCGAAGATCTCTCCTACTGTCACCTGCTCGTCGAAATCCCGACCGATCCGCGCCAGCCTTCGATGAACCTCGGGCAAGCCGTCGCGGTGTGCCTCTACGAGCTGGCCGTCGCTCTGAGCCGGACCACAGCCGATGCAGACGCCACTGGAACTGCCCCGAACGCCTCTTCCGGCGATCTCGATCTGCTCGCCGGCGTAATCGAGCAGTTGATGCTGGCCATCGACTACTCCCCACCCAACATGCGCGCAGCCAATCGCCACGACCTGCGCCTGCTGCTGCGGCGGCTGGCGTTTGCTGAATCCGACTCGAGGCGAGCCTTGAGATTCTTTCGCCGGGTTCTGCATCGCCTTCAACGATAAGCGGCACCAGGTTCAAGTCGATACACAGGGAGCAAGTACCGGAAAGTGTTAGCGGCGTCCGACATTCTTTGCGGCGTTTGCAACCGAATCCTGATACAGTGGCGCTCATAGGCTCCCTCATGCTTGCGGCAAGCCCCAATTTTGAAGGACTTCGCTTTGGCCCGCCGAGCTGGTTTCGCGCTGCGCTGTTGTTGTGGAGCGCCCTGGCGCTCAGCGTCGCGGCACAGGCCCAACAGCCCGCAGCGCAGGATGCGCCTCCGCCCGTCCAGCCCGCGCAGCAAAATCCGGCACCGCAGCCTGCTTCGCCCGCACAGGAACCGGCCGCGGCCGCTCCCGCACCTGCACAGCCTGACACAACTCCCGCGGCATCTCAACAGCCGGCCGTACCGGCTTCCACATCCGCTCCGGACGCCGGCGGAATCACCGAAGAGGAGATCAGGCAACTCCTGGTGGGCAAGCCCCTCTACCTGCGCGGCGGCTATCTGGACGACTCGCTCAGCTTCAATGAACACGGCGTTCTGATCGGGCACTCACCGCAGGGTTCCTATACGCTCTGCGGCGTCGAGATCGACAGGGTGCGGCTCACGAAGCACAAGGTGGAACTCGTGGGCGCACGCTATGGCCTGCACTTCCTCGGCGCGCTACCCTACGAGGACCCGACCAAAGCCGTAGACCGGGTGCGCATCACGCCGAAGAAGAAGATGCTGAAGATCACCATCGACCGCGAAATCGTCGCGAAACCCAAAAAGGAAAAAGCCAAGAAAGACGCTGCCGCCAAAACTGCGCCCGCTGCGGACAATGCAGCCGCGCAAACAGAAACCGATCAGGCTACGGATCAGGCCAAGTCCGAGACTACCGCCGCGTCATCAGAGGAACAGGCAGTCGATCCGGGCAGCGTGACCACAACTACCTCGCCGGCCCACGCGGCCAAGGTCCTGAAGGATGCGCTCGACGCCATCTTCTCTCAGGGCCTCGATGAGCGGCTCATGGCCTCCATGCCCGACTTCTGGAAGTTCTACTACGAGGCAGCCGCGGCCAAAGCCGATTACCGGCCCAAAGACCCCGCCGTGCTGCGCCAGAGTGCGGTGGATACAAAAGCCAAGCTGCTAACGACGTTCGAACCGAGCTCGAACGAGTACGCGCAGAACAACGGCGTGGCCGGCATGGCCCTGTATCACGCGGTCATCGGAACCGACGGCAAACCTGGCGAGATTGCCGTGGCCCGACCCATCGGCTTCGGGCTCGACGAGAACGCCGTCGCTGCCATTCGCAATGCCAAGTTCGAGCCGGCCATCAAGAACGGCCAGCCGGTTCCTGTGATGCTGGATCTCGTCGTGCAGTTCCGCATCTACTCGAAGCGCACCGCCGCAACCGGCTCACCCGAAGAGGCAGCGAAGCCGGCCGGACCCATTCTGCCGGGGCCTTACAGCGTGCAGCATACGCCGCCGCCGCAACCGCAGGCGCAGCAGTAAATTCTTACGACGGCTGCCACAACTCCACGCGGTTCCCTTCCGGATCCCAGATCCACGCAAACCGCCCGTAGGGATAATCGTCGCGCTTCGGATCAATACGCACCCCAGCGCTTGCCAACTGCTCCATCAGCGCGTCAAGATCGTCCACGCGGAAGTTCACCATTGCCTGCTGCGGGCCCTCGCCGAAATAGGACGTGCTGTCGGGGAAATGCGCAAAGACCGTCATGCCCGCCGACTCCGGCCCATCGAAGGCCAACGAGCCGCCCTCCTGCGACGGGATACCGAGATGCGCGGCATACCAGGCCGAGAGAGACTGCGGATCTTTTGCCTTCAAAAAGACGCCTCCCACACCAACAGCTCTGGCCATACTACTCCTCCTGCCGGATGATCTCTTCGAGCTTGGGCTTATGTTTCACATCGCGCTCCGTCCGCGGCGACTTCTCGATGATCCGCGCAGGTTTGGGCTGGCCTACGCGCTCGCGGGCGTTCGCCTTAACGGCCTTTGCAGCGGAAAACCGGGATGGCTTGCGTTTCGCCACAGCAAGGATGAGTATGAAGTAAATCCCGCAGGAGGGAAAGCGTCCCCAAGGGATTCTGCGAATGGAGATCACCGTGGGGAACAGGTTCGCGCCCCGGTAACGGATCTTTGTCGCTGAGTTCGAAACAGGAGGGCCGGACCGGAATGGAAGAGCGGGATTTCTTCAACGAGACCACGGAACAGCGAACGCACACCCTCACCTGTCCGAAGTGCGGGCAGGCGAACGAATATAAGGTCACCTGGGTGGTGCGGCGCAAGCGGGCACAGCTGCCCCGCGGGGCCGACGAGCGGGACCGGGCGCGGTTCGCCAAGGCGCAGTCCTACATGGTGCGGCGCGACGACAAACTGGCCTGCGCCAATATCCGCTGCCGCAAGCCGTTCGAAATCACCTCATTGCAATCGCTGGCTTTTCTGATGGAGTAATGCCGCTCACCGGGCCCAGCGCAGCCGGCCTTCCGGGTCCCAGTTCAGAAGCATGGCTGGCGCGCATGCGGCGATTTGTGATTCAATCGATGACGTGAGCGGCCACGGAAAAAGGCCTGCCAGGAGAGGGACATGGCAAATTCTCTGCTTCCACCCGAAGAACGCAACCTGACACCCGACCAGGTGGAGGCCTTGGACAAACGGCGCGACCTCGGTCATACCTTTTTGGTGATCGCCGGGCAGTTTGCCGTGATCTCTACCGTGCTACTGCTTTGGGTCGGTCAGGACCTGATTTATTCGCCGGGTTGGCACCATCCCATGGCCTACTACTTCTTCCTGGCACTGCTGCTGGTTGCGGTCTTCGGCATCACCGGCATGGTGCTGCGCAAAGGAATGCCGCGTATCGACTGAGCGTCGCGCTGCCGGCCGTGCGGCTCACCAGAGAAGTCGCCGCTGCTCGTAGAAGGCCGCGCGAAGCGAATGTGCTCAAGGCGGTATGATTGCCGATGGCTGCTGCTACCGTTTCCGCTATCCCCGCAGTGACCCCTCATTCACGGCTTACGGATAGCCATGGGCGCATCATCCATGACCTGCGCGTCTCCATCACAGACCGTTGCAACTACAAGTGTGTCTATTGCCGCACCGGCGAGCTGGGCGCACAATATCCCGAGCTCACGATCGATGAATACCTGCGGCTGATCGGCCTTTTTGTGGGCCTGGGCGTCACCAAAGTACGCCTCACCGGCGGCGAACCCCTGCTGCGCCACGGGGTGGTGCAGCTGGTCAAAGAGCTATCCGGCCTGCGCACTCTCTGGGGCCAGCCGCTGGACATTGCAGTCACCACCAACGGCCATCTGCTCGATTCGCTCGCCGGTCCGCTCAAGGCCGCCGGCCTGAGCCGCATCACCGTGAGCATGGACGCCGTGGACGACTCCACGTTCGAGCGCATCACGCGTATCGAAGGCAGCTTCCAGACTGTGCTCGGCGGCATCCGCGCCGCCCGCGCCGCCGGCCTCACGCCGCTGAAGATCAACTGCGTGCTTCTGCGCGGATTCAACGACGACCAGATCGAGGGCTTTGCCCGTTTTGCGCGCGAAGAAGACGTTGTTGTGCGCTTCATCGAGTTTATGCCTCTCGAAGAGGGCCGGTTGTGGTCGCCGGAGATCGTGGTCCCCTTGAAGGAGATCGTCGAGCGCATCAACCGCCGCGTGATGCCGCTGGTTGAGCTGCCTGCGCGCGAGAGCAGCGAGACCGCGCGGCGCTACACGTTTGCGGATGGTGTCGGCGAGATCGGCATTATCGCCCCCGTGAGCCAGGCCTTTTGCGGAGCCTGCAGCCGCGTCCGCCTCACCTCCGATGGCAAGATCCGCACCTGCCTCTTTTCGCAGGTCGAGCACGATCTGTACGGCCGGATGCGCGCCGGAGCGGGCGACGAGGAACTCAGTGCCTACATCTTCCGTACCGTCCAGCAGAAGGAAGCCCGTCATCACATCGGGGAACCGGGATTCCTGAAGCCAACGCGCTCGATGGTGCACATCGGCGGCTGAATCGGCAACCGGGTCCGGATCGAAGTATCTGCCGCCGGTCCGGCCCGAGCCAGTGGGGCCTGTCTCCGCAGGTAAAACCGCACACTTGTGGCAGAATGAGTCGAAGACTTTCATATAAGGGACTTTCCCATACCGGACTTTCCCACAAGGGACTTTTCCTCAGAAGGCGCGACGATGACGACCGAAACGCAAGGACGCATCCCCCTCGCGGATCTGCTCGTGTTTCATCAGTTGGCGCGTTCGCTCACTTCGAGCTTCGACCTGGATACCATCCTGCGCACGATTCTCGAACATATGGAGCGGACTGTTGAGGCGGAGTTGTGGACGCTGCTGATGCTCGACGAGCAGACGCAGGAGCTCTACTACGCCATTGCCGCGGGCGGAGAGCAGGAGGCGTTGCGCGACCTGCGCGTGAAGATGGGCGAGGGCGTGGCCGGCTGGGTGGTGCAGCACGGAGAAACGCTCATCGTCCCCGAAGCCGAAGACGACCCGCGCCTTGACAAGTCACGGAAGGTACGCTCGGTCATCGCTCTACCGCTGCGCGGGCGCAAAGGCACGCATGGCGCGATCGAGATCTTCAATCCCCGTGCCGATCAGATGACCGATTACACGATCGCATTCCTGCACATCCTCGCCGACCATGCGGCCATCGCGATCGAGAACGCACGCGACGTGGCGCGCATTCAACAGTTGACCATCACCGACGACACGACCGGCCTCTTCAACGTGCGTCATCTCTACGACGTGCTCGGCCGCGAACTGGAGCGCTCAAGCCGCAACAAGTTGCCGGTGAGCCTGGCGTTTCTCGATCTCGACCGCTTCAAGCAGGTCAACGACGCGCACGGCCATCTCATTGGCAGCGAGCTGCTGGCGCGCACTGGAAAGCGGCTGCAGGAGCTCAGCCGCGCGCAGGACCTGTGCTTCCGTTACGGCGGCGATGAGTTTGTGCTGCTGATGCCGGAGACAGACGCAATCGCCGCTCTGGCTCAGGCCGGAAAGCTGCTCAAGGAACTCATGGAGACGCGCTTCGTGATGAAGAACGGCCTCGAGTTGCGCGTGTGCGCCAGCATCGGCCTGGCCAGCGCGCCGGACGACGGCGCCACACTGCACGCCATCATCGGCGCCGCCGACGCGCGCATGTACGTGGTGAAGAGCAACGGCCGGGGACAGATCAAAGGAGCCTGAGCGCCCCGCTGACGTGAGGACATCGCGCCGCAGGCTCCTGCAAACCGCTACTGCTGTTGTTCGGTGATGTGCACCGGATGGTCCAGCCGGAAGGTCAGCAGCGTTTCTGCAGGCAGAAAGATCTGCTTGTTGCCCGTTAATGCGCCGCCCGCCGTGCCGGCGCCACCGCCGGCGAGCGCGCCGATGGCTGCGCCCTTTCCGCCGCCGGCCAGGCCGCCGATGATCGCGCCAAATGCCGCGCCGCCGCCAATGAACCCGGCCGAGCGCTTGCCCTTGCCTTTTTCAGCGCGGTCGATCGTACTGGTGGCTACCGGATAGCTGCCCCAGCGGCTGTGCACGCGTTCCAGCCGCAGCTCCAGCAGAGCTCCGCCTTTAAAGTGGCCCAGCGGCTTGGCGTCTACCACCGTGCCGTCGGCACGGGCGCCCTTCGCAATCACAGTGGTGCCGTTGACAATGACGTCATCGGCTATGGTCGCGCTGAAAGAGTCGCCCGGCTGACTGATCTTCGATCCCAGGTCCTGGTCGAGCCGGACTCGCAGGTGCGTGCCGGCGGGGAGATCGATCACCGCAGGCGGCGGAGGTGCGGTGGGAGCGGACGGCCCCGCGGACGAGGCCGAGGCACCGGCTGCCTGCGGTTGATTTTGTCCCGGCTGTCCTGCAGGCTGCGCTGGTTGACTTTGCCCGGCTTGCGCAGTGGGCTGGCTTTGACCGGCCTGCTCCGGCTGATTATTTGCTTGCTGATTGTTGTTTGAACCGGAATGGCATCCGGCGAATGCGACTGCGCCCGCCAGTGCTAGCGCGCCCAAAATACATGGTTTGCTGCGGAAAGACATGAGAGCACTCCTTGAGCCAAGGATTCGAGAACATGAAAATGTGGACTGAGAACGGCTCCTTGTGCGACGTGCAAACATGCGGTGATTCCGTATGCCGGGCAGTTCTCTATAGACGGTGACGATCACTTTTTATTTTTTGGTGTCGCCGCCGATCTGGACTACGACATATTTGGCCGGCCCGCTGCCGATATTTTTCACCGTGTGCAACGTGCCGTAGGCCACATAAATGATACTACCCGCGTCGGCGCGCTCCGCCTTGCCGTCGTGCTCGAACTCGAGCGTGCCCTCCTGGACGACAATAACCTCGGAGTGCTGAATGCGATGCGCAGGGTTGGGCACGGTGCCCGCCGGCTGCATCGTCTCGTGTACGCCGAGAGCTTCACCGGTAGCCAGCGTCCCGCTGAAGACATTGCGGCCCACAGCCCCGTTCGGCGCGGTCTTTGCGGTCATCGCATCGTAGGGAAACACGCGCGCAGTCGCGAGCGGATTCGGGGTTTGTGCCACAGACGCCGCGCAGGCCAGCGCCGCGAACAGAGCTTGGCCAATGATGGTCTTCATTCCTTATCCCTTTCGCGCTCCAGTCTACCGGCCCGACCTTGCGCGCGGTTCCCCGCGCTGGATATCTTGGTGAAGTTGGCTGCCGCATTCGCTCAAAGAGGCTCATGGACATCCTGGAAAAACTGTTCGAGCACCACTTCCGGTTATCGCCGGAAGCGACAGAGCCGCTGCAAGGCAATCTAGGAGGCTCAGGGCGCATCATCGTCCGGCTCACGCGAGGACCCTTGCGTGCGATTGGCGTTCTGCATTCCGTGCGCGAAGAGAACATCGCGTTTCTCGAATTCTCCCGCCATTTCCGCCGGCATGGTTTGCCCGTGCCAGAGATTTACGTAGATGACTTGAGCCGCGGCGCTTACCTCGAAGAGGATCTGGGTGACACGACACTCTTCGAATTCCTCAGCAGCAATCGCGCCGGCGATGCCATTGCTCCTGCAGCGATTGAAGCCTATCGCAAAGTGGTGGCGGCGCTGCCCCGCTTCCAGATCGAAGCGGGCCGCGACCTGAATTATAGGCTGTGCTATCCGCGTGCGAAATTCGACCGGCAATAG
>JASHVE010000523.1 GCA_030039675.1 Acidobacteriaceae bacterium
ATCACGCTCTGATGACGAAGTGGGATATCGGCGGCTTCTTTCAAGACTCTTATCGGATTCTGCCGCGGTTGACGCTGAATCTGGGAATCCGCTACGACGTTGAAACGCCGATGTATGAATCGTCGAATCTGACGTCTACATTTGTGCCTGGCGCTCAATCCACCGTTGTTCCCAGTGCGCCAACCGGTCAACTGTTCACAGGTGACAGCGGAGTGGGACGAGGGCCTCTGCCAGTGCGTTGGCACCATGTCTCGCCTCGCCTAGGCGTGGCATGGGATCCGTTTGGTGATGGCAAGACAGCAATCCGCGCTGGCGCCGGCATCTTCTACGGAATGATCGCTGCCAACCAATGGAACCAGCCAGCGAACGCACAGCCCTTTGCGGTCCGGCAAACATTTCCGTACATCGGTTCATTCACCAGTCCCTACGCAACGACTCTACCGGATGGTGTAGCCTCTTCATTCCCCAGCGGGGACCCCTTCCCGTACGTATATAGCCCAAAGAACGTTCGCTACCTGACGCCGGCGAGTATAGAGACGATCGGGCTCGGCTTCCAATGGCCGCTTACATATCAACTCAACTTTGCTATTGAGCGCCAGCTGCCCGGCAATGTGAGTTTAACCGCAGCCTACGTGGGCGCACTTTCGCACGATCTTCCGTTCACCAGCGACGCTAATTACCCAGTCTGGAATTCGAGCGCTACGACGAGCAACTACAACTCCAGGCGTCCATACGATCCCGGAGTTCTCGGCCAGGTGCAGTATATGGAATCGCCGGTGACAGCTTCCTACCATTCGATGCAGATCTCGGCCCGCAAGCCGATGTCGCACAACCTGATGTTGAGCGGCTTCTATGTATTCAGCAAATCGTTTGAAAGCGCCGATGGTACCGCAACCGGCATCGGCGGCGAAACCCAGGACTATGACGACCTTTGGGAAGAGCGCGGTCTTACCGATTTCGATCGCAAACATATGGCGGTTATATCGGGTACCTGGATCGTCGACTACGTGCATAACGGAAACATAGTGCTCAAAGAGCTCGCGAACGGCTGGAACATTTCGCCAGTGGTGACGCTATACAGCGGCGCCCCGGTGAACATGCTAACCGGCATCAACGAAAACGACGATAGTTACGGCAATAACCGCCCCGACCTAACCGGTACCAGTCCGTATCTGAACCCCCACCGCTGCCGCGTCTGCAGCTCTGCAAACAGCATTGCGAATCAGGGTTGGTTCAACACGGCTGCGTTCACAAAGAACGGCCCTGGCGTAGCGGGAGGAATCGGTCCAGGCGAGGCCGATGGCAATACGCCGCGCGACTACCTGCGCGCACCAGGATATCGCGACATCGACTTGGCTTTGCTCCGCGACATCCGTTTCGAACGCGGCATCATTTTCCAGATCAGAGGCGAGGCGATTAACGCCTTCAACTTGGTCAGTCTCAATGCTCCCACGGCAAACCTGAACTCCAGCAGCGACGGTTTTATTAGTGGCGCTGCCAGCCCGCGTGTGATGCAAGTGGGTGCGCGGCTGACCTTCTAGACAGGCAGCCTGCGAGAGTATCCGGCCGGAGCTTTGTTCTACGGCTCCGGTCAGCTCCTGCAAGGTAGAAACCGAAGCACAAAGACGCAATCACATTTGGGAGGACAAGGTGTACGGAATGCGGAGATTTAAATTGAATCGATTCATGAATCTCGGATGCATAGCATTTGCCTTCGTTCTGGTTCTAGTGTCAGTCTGCCAAAGCATGTCTGCGCAGACGACCCAGGGAATCACGGGTCTTGTCACCGACTCGACAGGCGCCGCGATTCCCAACGCAACGGTTGTTGTGCACAACTTGGGGACGGGCGTGGACAAAACCATTATCGCCACCGGCACCGGCGATTACGCTGCGCCCTTCCTCGATCCCGGTGTCTATAACGTGAGCGCATCGGCGAAGGGATTCGATGCGGTCGTCAAGACGAACATCACACTGCTGACCGGTGAGAGCGCCGAAGTGAACATTGCGCTCAAAGCCGGCGCCGTCAACCAGACGGTCACTGTGAATGCGTCGGCCGATGTGCTCGATTACGATAAGGCGGACCGCGGCAATGTGCTGACCCACCAATTGGTAGAAGAGCTTCCCACCTTCGACAACGCCACTTTCAATTTTGCTTTCTACACGCCCGGGATGATGACAACGACCACTGGCCAAGCTCCGGGCAACCAGAGCGCACAGACCTATGGAATCCACGGTGGAAGCGTCGAGTTCAATCTCGATGGCGTCTCCAATGAAAGCGAAACGGGCCCGGAGCATTACACCATCGATCCGCCGACTGACGCGCTTCAGGAGTTCAAGATTACTACCAGCCCGCTGGACGCGGCCAACGGCCGCTCGCCTGGCGGGCAGATCGACATGACACTCAAAACCGGTACCCAGAGGCTCCATGGCGCGGCGTATGAGTACCTGCAGCGCGCCTTCCTGAATGCCAATACGCCGGAGAACGATGCGAACATCTACCTGGATACTGCGGCAGGCGACCCGGCTTCGACGATCGCCAAGTTCAATAAACCAGCGTCTACGCAGAATGAGTATGGATTTGAGTTGGATGGCCCGGTCGTTCTACCCAAGGTCTGGGGCAAGAACAAAAAAACGTTCTTCCTGATTACCTACGAGGATCTACACCTGTTGAACGGAGCCATAGCCCTTACCAGCGTTCCTGTTCCCGCCATGCTGAACGGCGACTTCAGCAGTCTGCTGAACCAGACCGTCAATGGCGCAGCTTACAACGCGGCCATTTACGACCCGACCACTGAGGCTTCCTGCACCGCGCACAACACAGACAACAGCACCTATGCGAGCGGCCATCCCGCGGTTTGCCGCTATCAGTATGGCTACGGGCCAGGAACGGGCAACGGACCGCAAGGCAATCCGGTGCTGATTGGAAAGGCGAACGTGATGCCCTCCAACGAAATTAGCTCCCTGGCGCAGAACATGCTTTCCTGGTATCCGGCACCTAACTACAACCCCACGCCAACTACGGCAAACCCTTTCAACAACAACTACGTTGGCACCGAACTGGATTCCAGCGACAACAAGACATACATCGTCAAAATCGATCAGTACGTCGGAGATAAGGACCTATTCGACGTTACCGGCCATCTCTGGAAGTATTACGGGGTGAACAACAGCCCGTTCCCGCGGAACAATGTCAACTCTTCTCATCCGGGGATCAATGAAGCGGACGACATTGCGCACTACAACGGAACGGACTATCGCTACCCGGCCCTGAACGCAAGCTGGACGCACACCTTCAGTCCTTCCCTGGTCAACTCTTTCCGCGGCCAGGTGACAACAGCGCTCGAAAGCGATTCGACCGGGCCGGCGAGCGGATGGGATCCGACGCAAATGGGTTTTTCATCCAGCATCGCTGCCAACAATCCCCTTTACTTCCAGCGCTTCCCGCTCACGAACATCTCAAACTACTACGCTCTGGGCTCGCAGGCGGTTTTGTATCGCGGCGACGACGCGCTGCAACTCCTCGATACGGTCAACTGGACGCGGGGCAATCACGTAATGCACTTCGGCGGCGAAATTCGCTTCCAGCAGTACAGCCAGAAAAGCACCAATAACACGGGACTCGATTTGACCACAGACGACGGGTGGACGCAGCAATGGGACACAACCGTTGCCGGAAAAACCGGCGGCGTCGAATCGCAGTATCCGATCACCAACAACTATAGCGGCAACAGTATTGCCTCCATGCTGGCGGGTACGTGGTCCGCGACGGGCACCGTAAACGCGACCACGGCCGGCGGCAACTACTATTCGTCGCATTACGGAGCGCTCTATTTCCAGGATGACTGGAAGTACCGCCCCAATCTCACACTCAACCTCGGCGTGCGCTGGGAGGACCCGGGCCGCGGACTGCGCGATCGATACGGACGCCTGAACTCGGTGTGGGATTTCACGGACACCAACCCGGTGACGTCGCTGGTTTCGACTGCAGGACTTCCGGTACTCAATGGATTCATTGGTGGACCTACCTATGCCGGCATCAACGGAAATCCCTCATGGGAGTTCGTGCGCGTCTGGTACGAGTTCGGTCCCCGCGCCGGATTTGCTTACACGTGGAATCAGAAGACCGTGATCCGCGGCGGGCTTGGCCTCTTCTTTAACGATCAGGCGACCGGCAACCAGAACGCACCCAACAATTACGGATACTCGACGAGCAATAGCTACCTGGGATCCTACTTGCAGGCGCAGACGTCCGGCGCAGGGGTCAGCACGACCTTGATGCAGCCTGAGTTGAACCTCGCCAATCCGTTTCCGACGTTCCAGGCGGCCACCGGCAACTGCGGGGGCAATTGGCAGCAATGTCTGGAAACAGAACTGGGCCAGAGCACAAGCTACGAGAATGGGAAGTATCACCCCGGATACTTCCTGTCGGGTTCGTTTGGCATCGAGCGGCAGCTTACGCAGCACGACACGATCGACATCGCCTATGTAGGTACCCGCCTATACGCCAACGCGTACACCGACGATATGAACCACATCAGCGCCTCGGCGCAGGCGGCCTGCGATCCGTTGCGCGGTGGTCTGGAAACGAACTGCACGGCGGCCTCCGCCTCAATTGCAAATCCGTTCAAAGGCGTCGCACCGTTCGCTGGGTCCAGTTATTACACGGCAACGACCATCGCCAAGATCCAATTCACTAGGCCTTATCCCCAATTCGGCTCCATCAGCCAGGCGCTGATCAATGGAGGAAAGCTCTGGTACAACGGCGGTGAAGCGGTCTGGATTCACCGGACTGCGTTTGGCCTGACGACCAATGTTGGCTACACGCATTCCTATTCCATCAGCGCGAGTGGATATGCCGACACCATCAACCGCATTCCCGCTCGCACCATCGCAGCGACTGACGTGCCGCACCGTCTGACGGCGCTCGTTGTTTATAAACTGCCTATTGAGCGGGGAAGCGGCCTGTTTCCGAACATGCCGCGCGCATTGGATTTCGTCGTGGGCGGCTGGCAGACCTCGAACGCGTATATCTACCAGAGTGGATTCCCGCAGGCGCTGACCAGCGGCTGGATTGTGAACACCACAGCTAATGGCGGCAATCTGCTGCCCCACCAGCGTTTCTGGGGCGGTAACTCCAACCCCTGGTATCCCAGCCTGCAGGGCGGCGGCAAAAACAACTACATTCAGCGCCTCAAACCGTGCGTGGCCACTGTCGATCCAACCTCCGGCGGGTACGACTGGATTGCGCAGTCGCAGCCGTTCGTTACAAGCGGCATGTGTACTACGCCGAACTACATCTCCATTAACACCTCATACCAGGAGAATCCGAACGTGGAATACACCGGCGCGCGGGAGGGACCGAACAACCAGTTGAACTCCAATTTCGCGAAGAACTTCAAAATCCACGAGAACATGAATTTCCAGATGCGCATTGACGCGGTAAATGTGCTCAATCATCTCCAGTACTTCTCCAGCGCATATGACACCTCAACGAGCGACGGCACGTTTGGCATTGTGCAGTTGGGCACCTCGGGCAATGGAAACCAAACCAACCGGACGGTCCAAATTGCTGGCCGCCTGACCTGGTAAGGGGGCGGGTAATCAGAATTGATTCCGATCGCGGGCCGGAGTCTTCGAATGGTTCCGGCCCATAACTTTCTAAAAACGCTGATGCGCCTAACAGTGAATAAGCCTTTGAATCCCTAACTATTGTTGAAACTTATTACACGGGAACGCATTGCGCGGAAATCGAATCGCTTATAGGGAAAAATCATGAAGATCACGCGTCGTGCGGTTGCCAAGGGATTGGCGTTCGGAGCAGTCACTCGATTTCTGCACCTGTCTCACTCGGAGAATGAAATCCACTCTGCTTTGCCGGCCACATCGGAGTCTGAAATCGCTCTTGCATGGAAAAAGGTTTTTCGCGGAGTTTGGAAAGCGACTTTGGGAAGACCGGAGCCATTCACGCCAGTCTCATCCCGTCTGATTCCGGCGCAGAGTGAGGCATTTACTCGGCTGCCCAAGTTGGAAGCGCCGCCTCTCGCCGAAATTCGCGGCCGGATTACGCAACGCGGATGCATTGTGCAACTGCCTCTGCGGCCCAATGAGCAGTTCTATGGGCTTGGGCTGCAGTTTCTGTCGTTTGCGCAACGCGGGAAAAAGAAAATTGCGCGCGTGAATGCCGATCCGAAGTTCGACACAGGCGATTCGCACGCGCCCGTGCCTTTTTACGTCACCACTGAAGGTATCGGCATCCTGGTCGACACGCTGCGCTACGCGGTCTTTTACTTCGGGGACGCGCGCCCCAAACCTGCGCACGCCGTCGATGCTGTTGGCGGCACTAACCCAGACCCGGATTATACCCACAGCATTCGCGACAGCGACACCGGACAGGTCACGGTAGAAGTGCCCAATGCCGGTGGTGTCGATGTGTATCTGTTTGGCGGCCCGCAAATGATCGACGCAGTGCGTCGGTACAACATGTTTTCCGGCGGTGGCTTCGTACCACCCGAGTGGGGTCTGGGTTTCTGGTACAGGATGGATGCGCGCGGTACCCAGCGATCCACGCTCGCGCTGGGGG
>JASHVE010000524.1 GCA_030039675.1 Acidobacteriaceae bacterium
AACGAAGTTCTCCATTTCGCAGTCTCTCCATGAATGCGCCTACACCGAGTTATGACTGCGCATCAGCTGCAGGGGAGGAACGGAGCTCTCTGAAATCACAGATTGATCCGGTTGAGAGGACGGGGTAATAGTAGCACTTCGGATCAAAATCCGATCTGATGGCATCGAAATATAAAGAGGGCCCCTGGCGGAGACGACTGCCCCGGGCTTTTAGAGTTTCTGAGAGTAGAAGAGATCTTCGTCAGTTCGCGAACCCTTCTCGATCACCCCTCCGTCTGTGGGTGCGTGATCTCGATGCAACGCTCACAGAAATCCGTGGTCAGAGCAATCTCCGCTTGATTGAGCTGGCAGTCCATCACCAGATGTTCCTTGCCACGATTGTTGGGTTCACGATTTTCCTTCCGTCAACTCCCATCTGCAATACGATCTGAACATTGCGATGTTCCCAACCTCTGGGAGCACTGCGGCGAAGGCATTCAACGCTGCTTCATTGGTCAGGAATTCGCCGGCCGCTTGCGTGCCGAATTGGCTCAACCCTCCCACCGAGATCACAACGCGCTTCCCTTCGTGGTCGATGATCCTGGTAATGAGCGCGTAATCGACATCGCTCCGTTCCGGGTAGGCCTTTGTGATGGACCAATTTTGATTGGGTGACGTGCGGTCTTGAATCATCCAGATGAAGTTCGACTCTGAATGAAACTGCTTGAAAGAAAATCGCAAATCTCGATTAAGGCTCATCGACCACGGATTGTTGAAAGCGCCAACAAAAATGACGTTCGATCTGTCTAAATCGGTCGATTGAACCTCTTGCGGCCACCGCAGTTCATTCGAAATTCCGTAGGAGCGTAATACATTCAGAATGCTGACCGCGGCGCGCAGATTCCCGACGGTTACCGTATCGTCGCGCGTCTCGACAAGTGGTCCAGGGTTTGCCGAAAGCGCCAGGTCGCCATCTTCAATTGCCTGCCTGACGGATTGAGACGGCCAGAACGAGACCGCGTTGCCAAAGCATACGATGACGGGGCTGCGTTCCTGGATGAGTGGCTGCCAAAACTCCTTCAACGCGTGGTCAGGAGACGCCGAATTACGCGTGAAAAGGATTAATCCCGCGCTCACCGTGACCAGGAGGGCCGCGGCGGCGAGGATTGGTTTCATGAGTCTGTTTCGCGCTGCTGCTCGGCGAGGATCAAGCGCTGCACCTGGACTTGTCGCAGATTCGGCAACCGAAGAATGAGCGGGGTCGGCTGTGTTGGTCGGCGTTGTCGGGGCTTCAGATGATGAGGACCAGTGGAATTCAGGGATATACGAACCGGAGGGCAGATTTACGATCACCTGCGACACGCGCTGGTGCTCTGAATAGAACTGAGTTAGCCGCCGCCGGACATCATTTGCCCTCACGCGAACGATCGCATCGCTTCCCGTCTCATAATCGACAGGTCTGCCAAATAACTCGATACCCAAAGCGCGCTCGGTCAGACTTTCATAATCTCCGACCAGAGCCTTCGTTACGACAAATTGCAGGAAATCGGAACCGCGTTTCGTGCCGGAAAACTGACCGCTGTTCAAAATGGCGTCAAGTTCATTTTGAATAGCGGCCGCCTGTCCCGGTGTCAACTTGCTCAGTTTGCCGTGAACCGCGGTGGTAGCCATCTCGCTCGACTCTACGAAGCCTTCCGGCACGAAAACGTCATGATCATAGCACGGACCTTAACGTGGGCATAACCATTATGTAAATAGTTGATTTCAAATTTACTTAGCAAAACCCGAGACACTAAACAGTAAAGGAACTGTTTAGAACGTTGACACCAGCGGTTGGCGGGGTTCAGAGTGCCGAAGTCGAATCAAACACTGCGTCGGCGTAATCTTTCGAGGCTGGTTATGCGTCACGCAACAATCGATTATAACTATTCGCAATTGATAAATGCTTGGCATCTCAAAGCGGATTGGCCGACTTGGGCTTTGACAAACACATAAAAAGCATTGGTGCTCCCATGCGCGGCACCTTGGAATGCCCGCCGGCGTTACAAACGGCAAGTTTTCTGGAGGAAAACGATGAACAGCTTCTGCAAGCAGTTGACGCACACTCTTCGCGGTTCGGGGCGAATGTTCGTCCTGGTTGGCGTCACAATAGCCATCGCAATCCTATGCTCAAACGCCCTTGCGCAAAGCGGCGCCGGCTCCATTCAGGGAACGGTGACGGATGCTACGGGTGCGGTGATTTCGGGCGCCTCGATTCACGTGGTCAATCAGGCTACCGGCGTGGCAGTCGATACAAAATCTAACAATGTCGGCTTCTACCAGGTGCCGGATCTTTTCACCGGCACCTACGAGGTAACGATCACTGCGCAAGGCATGAAGACCTTTAAGCAGACGATCGAATTGCTGGTGGATCAAAGCGCGGTCATCAACGCGCCCTTGAGCGCGGGCGCAGTGACTCAGCAGGTTCAGGTCAACGCAGACGTCGTTCAGCTCACCACCACAGACAACGGTGAGGTAGGAACAGCACTGGAAAACGCCAGGATCAACCAGCTTCCCATGAACGGAAGAGATATCGAGACTCTCGTCAACGAAGCCACACCGGGTCTGGATGCATGTAATCAAGCCCCCTCTTGCGCCAACGGGCTCATGCCAGGCGGCACCGTCTTTGAGATCGACGGTGTCACGCTTGAGTCGGATGAATTCGGTGGCACCAACGCAGGACAGAACGCGCTGCCTGACCCCGATGCGATCCAGGAGGTCAAAATGGAGACAAGCGGGGAGGGCGCTCAATACGCAACGCCAGCCACGGGTGTGATGACCACCAAATCAGGAACCAATGCGCTTCATGGATCGTTGTTTGAAACGGCGCGCAATAACGCCTGGGGTATTGCCAAGTCCCGGCAGGATCCGGCCAACTACGCCGCACCCGAGTACATACGCAACGAATTCGGCGGATCGGTAGGCGGTCCCGTTGTCCTTCCTCATCTTTACCACGGAAAGGACAAGTCCTTTTTCTTCTTTTCCTATGAGCGCTATTCGCTGGCCCAGCTGGGCTACGAGTTGGGAAACGTTCCCACCATGGCCATGCGCAATGGCGACTGGAGCGAACTGGTGAACAGTTCGGGCGTGCTACAGCAGCTCTATGATCCAGCAACGACGGCGCCGAGCGCTGCGTGCCCTACCTCGACCGGCGGCACAGTAAACACTCAGTGGTGCCGTTCGCCGTTCCCGAAGAGCTCCAGCGGAGCTCCTAACCAGATTCCGATCAGCCGCATCTCTCCGCTCGCTCAGATACTCTACGCGATTTCGCCACCGCCGACCACCTCTGCCAATCCGCTCGTTACGAATAACATCAACATCCCCAGCCCCGGCTATATCGTAGCTCCGAATCTCACCTTCCGGCTCGATCAGGTATTTAACGAGAACAACCGCGCATATCTGCGCTATACGAGTAACATCGAAACGAACATTGGTTTGCGGAATAATCAGGGGAATGAACCCATAACCATTGCGGGCACGGTGAACGGCACCAGTTACCCTGCAGCGTTGAGCGGCGAAGCCTCGTCGCCATCTGCGTTGTTTGCCGCCGCGGCTGGATATACGCACATCTTCTCGCCTACATTCTTTGCAGAGACAATCCTGAGCCAGCAGTGGCTGAACGAAAGCAACAAAGCCGGTGGCCCCTCGCCGCATTTGAATATTGCGTCGGAGTTCGGTCTGCCCAATAATTTTGGCCTCGATGGTTTTCCGGACTTGACGGCTAGCATTCGCGACGTGGAAGGCACGGAATACCAATACTGGATCACGGGCATTATCTCCACGATAGACGAGAATCTGACAAAGATTTCGGGAAAACACCAGATGCAGTTTGGCGGCCGCTACCGGCATAATCGGGTCGGCTATCAAACGAATCAGGATCTGGATCACGTCGATTTCGGCGCTTACGCAACCGCCCTTGAAAATCCGGCAACCAACACCACCGGTGCTTACACCGGGCTGTCGAATACCGGATACTCCGACGCCGACCAATTTCTAGGCGCCGCCGAAGATTACACCCTCAATCTTGAACCGCCCTATGTCCACTTTCACACAATGGAATTGGACGGTTACTTTCAGGATAACTACCATGTGGCCCGTAACCTGACTCTCAACCTGGGCCTGCGTTACGAAGCTCATCCTGCCCTGTGGATGAAGAACGGCACGATCGTCGGCTTCGACTTGAAGAACGATGCTGAAGTGCTGGGCGCTCCGGTGGCGAATTTGATCGCCGAAGGATACACCACACAGGCGATCATCACTAACATCGGAAACGATGGTGGCAAGATTGAGACCGCTCAGCAGGCTGGACTACCGTCTGCCTTGATGAATAACTACGATTTCAATTTCCTGCCCCGCTTCGGTTTTGCGTGGCAGGCGTTGCATAAATGGGGAACCGTGCTGCGCGGCGCCTACGGCAGATACATCTATCCAGTTCCCTCATACTTCACCGTTGACCAAATCAGTTCGGTGGCTCCGTTCGCAGCCAACTATGAGGAAAGCTATATTAATGCGGCCCAATCGCCCGATGGCCTGCCTGACTATCTCCTCCGCTCGGCGCAGACCTCAGCATCCAATCCGGCGCCCGGTGTGCCGCCGATCGCGGGCGTGAACAGCGCGAACGTAGTGAACACCAATTCGACCACCTCTATTCTTCCGGGTAGCTCAGATATGGATCCTAGCTTTGTTGACCCCACAGATGCTCCCGATTTTGTAACTCAGGTGAATGTCACGGTCGAACAACCGATGAAAGGGAATTCCGCACTTCGCGTGAGTTGGAACTACGCTCACGACTCCAACTTGTGGAACGATTACTACCTGAATGAACATCCCGCCACCTACGTTTGGGAAATGAACACCGGCAAAGCCGTACCTAACGGGAGTGTCATTGGCAGCAACCAATATGCGGCCACCGCAACCGGACCGTACGACCAGACCACCTGGTCCGGCTCCATGCGCGAAGTTCAAAAGAACGGATGGACGACCGATAACATGCTGCAAGCCAACTACCAGCGGCTGTACCATCACGGCGTCGCCTATCAGATCAGTTATATCTGGTCCAAGCCGATGCACACCGGCGGTGAATCCGGCTCGAACGGGTATGTCTATCCTAGCGCCAATTATGTTTATTCCCCGGTGAGCACGATGACCTCGCCTTACGGCAGCGTCATCAACCCGACTCTTCCCCCGCCTCAACCTACGGGTACCGCTCCTTACGCATACTACAAAGCTTTGAACAGGTTTGAAAATTACGAAGTGGACACCTCCTTTCCAAAACAAGAGATCAAATTTAACGGGATCGTCGATCTGCCGGTCGGGCGCGGTAAACGTCTCTTGAGCAACGCAAACCGTGCACTGAATGAGCTTGTAGGCGGCTGGCAGATCGCTGGCGATGGCAACATCCATTCGCAGGACTTCACGATCACTTCGTCAAACTGGGGACCGGCCAGCCCGCTTCACGTCTACAAGCATAAGTCGCCCATCACCGACTGCCGCAGCGGAATCTGTTTTAAGGATTACGAGTGGTTTAACGGTTACCTTGCTCCGACTGTCACCTCCGGTCTCTCGAACTCTGATTGCACAACCAACTGTGTTACAGGGCTGCCCTCATCCTGGGTGCCGTATCAGACACCAATAGATACCACGCCCGGGTCAAAATACTACGGCGACAACGAAGTAAGCATCACCCTGCCTGGGAAGAGTCCCGCGGACATCGCGTATTCACCTGGCTCTGATATAAATCCCTTCACCAAAACTGTCCTTGGTGGGCCATTCAATTGGACAGCCGATGCTTCGCTCTTTAAGGTGTTCCCGATCAGGGAATCGATGAACCTGCGCTTCAATATGGACGCGTTCAATGTATTCAACTATCAAGGGCAGGCTAATCCGAGTGGAACTGACGGAACCACGCCATGCACCACTCCTGGAGGTGTGGGTTGCTCCTCGCCGAATGCTCCCCGCCAGATTCAGTTCACCCTACGGCTGTCGTTCTGAGCAGCCGGTTGAGTGTAGACCATCCCCGGAAAACTCGCTTCCGGGGATGGCGTCTGCACCTCACTTCGTCGTGAGATTGCAAGCGCAATCACGGCAGTTTGCCTGCAAACGAAAAGCGGAACGCAGCCTCAGCATGGAGTGCCGCCTTCGCTGTCACAAGCGGCGATTGCCTTCCATTCGCTCCGTATTCGGCACAGCAGGTCTTGCAACGGTCCACGATGAGAGTCGAGCATCGCGTTTTGCTGAAGAGATGGATTCAGTCAGGGAACCGGAACCATGTGGCAGAGAAGAGATTTTCTGAAGAAGGCCGGCGGAACGGCCGCAGCACTGATGGCGCGGCCCTCGTTTGCTACAGAGTTCCCGGAAAAGCCAAATGAGAACCTGCAGTTCGCCTCCGGCTTCATGGATGTTGAGCTGTCATCCGTGGCGCCGGAATTCTCGCGCTTCAGTATAGATGGCCTGGGGAAAAGCCGCCCTGGCGCCAATATCGTCGACACATCTGTGGCAGGAGCGGGTTATCGCGCATTCAGCTCACTTTCAGATGGAGCACGGCGCGTCGCCTATCGGCCGGTAACAGCTGGCGGCGATGCGCCAGCGGCATGGGTGTTCGAATTTTCCGGTCGCCGGATCGTCCTCACGTCGGAATGGTCGGCGGATGACCCACCGCCTCCCGTGGTGTTTCACTTCGGCCTCGATCAGGTGCATAGCACCGTGCTCGGTGTGTTCCGGCCCGACAAACTGCTTGCAGCGCCTGCGCTGATGCACTTTCCCGGCCAGGGATCGGTTCGCATTTCGGCGAGCAGTCCTCACGTCGGACTGAGGTATCAGTCGGTTCATCACAAGCCGGTTGCGTTACTCTCCCTGCCTGCAGCAACTGCTGAACTCAAGCGCGTGGCGTACACGTTGGAAGTGATGGCAGTCCATCCCGACGTGCCCGGCATCGCCGGCGATTCGCGCTTCGATGCATTCCGCCGCAACTGGCTCAATACACTACAACTCAACCCCTCGCTCCTGGCGCTGGCCAACAATACGTCCAGCACTTCCTGCGCCTTTTGTTATTACGAATACGCGGATATCGCCGCACTCACGCCACCGCTCGCCGAGAATCTCACCGCATTGGACATCGTACGGCAGACGCTCGATAGTATTCTGGCCGGCGGAACAGCGTACGGTCTGCCTGCGCCAGGGAACTTTCCGACCGCATCTGCGGACACGTACCCTTCGATGCTGATCGCCGCGGCCTGCTGCGTGCGGGAGGGCCGGAGCGATGGATGGCTCACCGCGAATTACGACGGCATTCGCGGCTGGGCCGAATCGATGCTGGCAACGGATGACGATGGGGACGGCTTGATCAAATACAGCGTAAGCGGCAACTCCGGAATCTGGCCCGACGGATTCCCTAAGGTTCGGCCCGCCAACTGGTGGGATACCATCGGCTTCGGTCACGAAGACGCTTACGGCAATGCTCTGGCCTATCGCGCGCTTCGCGACATGGCAATGCTCGCGCACAAGCTCGGCAAGACAGGCGACGCAGCGCGATATCAGCATGCCGCGGAAAAACTGCGTAGTGTTTATTGCCAACGCTTCTATGATCCTCCGACCGGTGTCCTGGGCGGTTGGCGCAGCGCCGACGGTCAACTGCACGATTATTACTTTCTTTGGGTCAATGGCATCGCCATCCACTATGGGCTCGTCGCAAGGCCGCAGGCCAGCGAAATCATCGACAAGCTCATGACGAAGATGAAAGAGGTTGGCTACGACAAGTTCAGCATGGGTTTGCCCGGCAATCTGATTACAGTTGCGCTCAAAGATTACGTGCACAAAGTTGCGGATGGCCATACTGGCGGCGGCGTCCTCCCGGACAATTCCGATGGCTTCCAGAACTACGAGAATGGCGGAGCAACCGGCTGCTTTGCATTTTTCATGTTGGCGGCGCTCTACGATCTCGCCCGCAATGCGGAGGCGGACCGTATTCTCTTCGCCATGCTCGGCGAGTACGGCCGCTGCGGGTTTGAAGGCCGTGGGGCAAGGGGAAAATCGAACGACTGGCGGCGATGGGACGGAACACCCGTGGGCTATGAAGGCTATTTGAGCGACAACTACTATGCATTGCTGGCGGTTCCATTGCGGCAGTCAAAGAAACGTTGGCAAAGCGGATTTCGGCCAGAGACTGCCTTGACATAAGAATCAACGATTGCAGGAAAAATGAGAGGCAATCGACCAAATGCTTGATTGTGTCCTGTTGAAGATGGCGGGAGATTTCATGAGAAGGCGCCGCTTTTTGACTTTGATTTTAGCCCTTGCTTTTGCAGCAGAGCGCTTTGCCTTCGCACAACACCAATATCCGTTTCAAAATCCTGATCTGCCCGCTGAGCAGCGCATTACCGACCTTCTTTCGCGCATGACGCTGGAAGAAAAAGTGGACTTGCTCAGTAATGAGGCGCTCTCCCACGGTCTGATGTCGGCGAGCGACGTGCCGCGTCTGGGCGTGGTGGGAACGGGCCATGTCGAGGGGCTGCACGGTCTGTCTCTGGGCGGACCGGGCGGATGGCAGGGGCCCGGAAAAACCGTGATCCCTACGACACAGTTTCCGCAATCGCGCGGACTCGGCCAGACGTGGGACCCGGCACTGCTCGAGAAAGTTGCCGGCGTGGAGGGTTTTGAGGCGCGTTACATTGTGGGCCGCTATCACCGCGGCGGTTTGATTGTCCGTGCACCGAATGCCGACCTGGCGCGCGATCCCCGCTGGGGCCGGGGCGAGGAGTCCTTCGGAGAGGATCCTTATCAAACGGGCACGATGGCGGTGGCGTATGTGAAAGGCTTACAGGGTAACGATCCGCATTACTGGCTAGCGGCATCTCTGATGAAGCACTTTCTGGCCAACAGCAATGAAGATGGGCGTACCAGTGGGTCCTCGAACTTCGACGAACGATTGTTCCAGGAGTATTATTCCGTCCCGTTCCGCATGGGCATTGAGGAAGGCCACGCCGGTGGCTTCATGACGGCCTACAACGCCTGGAATGGCATCCCGATGGCCGTGCAGCCAGTGCTCAAAAGTGTGGTGATGAAGGAGTGGGGCTTCGACGGCATCATCTGCTCTGACGGCGGGGCGATCACGATGCTGGTCACGCAGCATCACTATTACAAGACGTTGCCCGAGGCGGTAGCCGGTGCGATCCATGCCGGCGTGAATACATTCATTGATAACTACAAGAACACCACGCAGGCCACTCTCGACGCAGTGAAGCAGGCGTTGGTGAGCAAGGCGGACATCGATGCAGATCTGCGCGGGCTGCTGCGAGTGATGATCCGGCTCGGCCTTCTCGATCCAGCGAGCCGCAATCCCTATGCGCGAATCGGCATTGCAGATGTGGCTCCGGCCAGGGGCGATCCCTGGCATTGGCCAGAGAATAAGGACCTGGCGCGCAGAGCCACGGACGAATCCATCGTGCTGCTGAAGAATGAGAAGCAGACACTGCCGCTCGATGCAGCGAAGCTGAAATCGATCGCAGTGATCGGGCCGGATGCTGACAAGGTGTTAATGGACCTGTATGGCGGAACGCCACCGTATGCGATCAGCCCGCTCGAGGGCATCCGCAAGCGCGCCGGCGCGGGCGTGAACGTGCAGTATGCCACGGGCAATGATTTGAACCAGGCTGTCGATCTTGCAAGCCATTCCAACGTGGCGATCGTCATCATCGGCAACGATCCGGCATGTGGCAGCTTGGGCTGGAAGCATTGCGCGCTGCCCAGTGAGGGCCACGAAGGCCAAGATCGCACTTCGCTCACGCTCGGACAGGAGGCGATTGCAAAGGCAGTGTTCGCCGCGAATCCACGCACGATCGTGGTCTTGAACACGAGTTTTCCTTACACGACCACGTGGTCGGAGGAAAACGTTCCGGCGATCCTCGAGATGACGCATGGCAGTCAGGAGGAGGGAACCGGGCTCGCCGATGTGCTCTTTGGCGATTACGATCCTGCCGGACGATTGACTGAGACCTGGGCTGCCTCAATCGATCAGCTTCCACCGATGATGGATTATGACATTCGGCATGGGCGCACCTACATGTATCTCAAGCAGAAACCGCTGTACGCGTTTGGCTATGGACTGAGCTACACGACGTTCCAATATTCCAATCTGAAACTTAGCTCGCGGACGCTCGATCGCAATGGCACGGTGCGTGTGAACGTCGACATTCGTAACACGGGTCAACGTGCGGGCGACGAAGTTGTGCAAATGTACGTGGCGCACATGAATTCGAAGGTGACAAGGCCGCTTGAAGAATTGAAGGGCTTCGTGCGGGTTCAGCTGGCCGCCGGCGAGACAAAGACGGTCACGCTTCCGCTGAGTGCTGCGACGCTACGGTATTGGGACACAACTGGCAACCGGTGGGCGCTGGAAGCCGATGACGTGGAGATTCGCGTAGGCGCTGCCTCGGACGATATCCGGGCGAGACAAAGGCTTCGTGTAATTCCGTAACGCCAGAAGCGAGCGAGCCGGAGGGATAAGAAAATAAAAATGCGCCGAAATCAAGTTCTGCAAAGATCCCTGACAAACGTGATCTTCGGTATCGTCAGTGGCGCGGCGTTTCTCCACGCACAACTGCCGCAGTTGTGGCCTACCTTTTCAAAGCCTGCATCGGTGCTGAACGTCGACATACTGAACACCGCTGCCTCTCCCGACGATTTGCTGGCCGAAAAGACGCTGATTGGCGCCTATAACCAGTTGCAGGAGCCTACAAGACTCTATCTCAGCAGCAACACAGATGATCCCTATTGGCTGCGGGCGCTCACGCCTTTGCATATTGCGGTTATGAATCTGAGGTGGAACCGGTCTGACCCGGATGGCGCATTGAAAGCGTTGCTCGCCAGGTTCGGTAATAAGATTTCTGGCTACTATGTGTGCGATCCCGTCAACATTCCGGAAACCTGCAACATGGCAACCACGCTTGCGGGTATTCATCAGGCCATGGTCGTCAACCCCGACAATCTTTCGATTCTTTCGGCCAGCCATATACCTCTTTTGTCGGACCTGCGCACGATGGTATGGATTGGCAGCGATGCAAAGCTCGTTCATGACAAAAACATCAACATGATCGATAACCCGGACGGAAAGGATGGAGCCAGTGGATGGAAAACCGGCGGAGACAATTCGGCGCAGACCATTGGCAACACAACGTACCGGGGCAATTCCGCGCTGCAATGGACGATTACTGCCGGCGATGCACGGGAAGCGTGGATCGATTTCGAGCCGAAAGCATCGCCGGGAGCGTTCTACTGCTTCTCTGCGCAGGTGGCAGGGCGCGGCCGGGTGCTTCTGGATGCGTGGGACGGCATCGAAGACAACGAGAGTAAGGCGGTTACGTTAAGCATCGAGTTTCAAACTCTCCAGACCTGCCTGCAGATCCCACACAGCGACATGACGAACCCGGTGAAACTTGAGATTCGCGCGCCAGATCCCCGGAACGGCGCGGCGGTCTACCTGATCAATGCGGCTGTTGTTGAAAGCGCTGTGGCCGTCGAATCTGCTGCTTACCGCTTCATCTCCGATACGAGCTCTCTGGTCCTGGCGCAGGATGCCAACGAGCTATATAACAAACGCGACTACGATATAGCCGCGAAAATGTTCACTTTTAATTTGACGTCGACCGATCCGGCGCAGAAGGAGTTATACAGCAAAATTCTTCATCATACTGCACCTGATACGCCCATCATGGGTTATCCGATGATCGAACGTTATGAGCGGCCGGATGTTAAGTTTCTCAGCGGGCCCGGCGAGGGCCATTTTCTCAGCGCGTCTGCCCGCTATGACAACGGATCGGTGTGGGCCTCGCTCCCTCGACCCTCCACGCTATCCCAGCAAGCACAAACTGCCGTCAAAGCGAAAAACGGCACAGTCTACGTCGCGTTTGCCGCCTCTGAGGGCGACAACATGACCTACGTCGAGCACCGGATGCAAAGCCTCTGGGCGAATAGCCAATTCCTCGGCGCGGTGCCGATGGGCTGGACGATTCCCCCCGGAGCCATTGCATTTTCGCCTGCGATGTTGATGCATTATTTCCAAACCCTCCCCCAAAGCAGCGAGTTAATGTCCGGGCCCGGCGGCGTCGGCTACGCGACCGCGATGACGGGCCCTGACTTAGCCGCATTTGGCGCTTATACTCATCAGTTCATGAAGGCAGAAGACCTCTCCACGGTCGATAGCTGGCAGTGGACCGAAGGTGATCTACCGGCGTTCGCCGCTGCCGCTACTGTTCCCCACGTCGTCTGGCGCTTCCCCCGCGCCTACGAGAAGATCGGCAATTCCGTCATCGATGGGCAGGATGTGACGTACAACGATGCGCCAGCCAAGCAACTTCAAGCCATCAACATGTATGTCGAAAAGCATTTCTCGGCAAACGCTCCGCTATTTGTTGAAACATTGTTTGATGCGTGGCATCTTTCTCCGGACGATGCTCTCTACATCGCGCAGCAGCTTCAGCTTCATAGCACTCATCCCTACATATTCATCACTCCGGGCGAAATGGCTTTGACGGAAGAGGCGTACTACAGCAGTTCCGGCGCCTCTTTCGCAAGCACAAATTCCAAAGCGATTTCCGGAGCGACCCTCATCGCGGCGTTTCCACAAAACTTGCTGCTCAATGGCGACTCTCTCAGTTCCGGTGCGGGCGTGAGTCTAGGCGGTTGGGAGCTCGCCACAAAGAGACATCGCGAGGGATTACTGGCCACTCAGTTGCATGGGGAGCGCCTCGAACTCATGACGGTCCCGAAAGGGATAAGTGGTGCTGTTGCCGTAAAAAGTAATATTACGGTTCCGCTAATCGGCCGGTATTACCTGTTTAGTCTGAAGGTTGCGGGCGCAGGTGTCGCGCGCCTGTGTATAAACGACGGGGCCGAGGACAACTGCGGGGCCAGCCTTCGACTGACCGCGACCTTCCGGACGATCGCAAACATGGCGCAGATCAAAAGCGTCGCCAAAGCCAGTGTGCGATTGGAGCTTGAAGCACCGCCGGGCGCGCGAGGCGTGGTCTATTTCCAATTTACGGGAAGCAATCCCAGCTATTGGTTTTATACGCATCCAGGAAACGGCGGAGCTGGGACGGTAAGTTTATCGACTACGTTGTACCGCAATGTTCCCGTTTTTCAATTCCAAATTCCGGCCAATCAGAGGAGCGATCAATGGGTTGCCAATCTCCCCACGGTGACTACAGGAGAAACCTGTAACTTTTCGGTCGATGTGGCGGGCACCGGCCAGGCGTACTTAGAAGCGTATGATGGAGCGTCTACACACCGCACTGCGACCATCGCTTTAAGCGGCGCCTTTCATACTCTCAGCTTGAGTGGCATCAAGATCGCCGGCGATGGCGTGGTGGAACTGCGTGTTGGCTCGCCCAGCAGCTCATCTCCCGCGACGATTTATTTTCGAAACGCCTCCGTGACACTGGCATCTGGCATTACGGATTTCTACAGCGGGCTTGAAAAAGGGCAACCCGCCCTCAACTGGACCAATACGGCCGACACGGAAACAGGGGGTGGAGGCGAAAGCAATGTCCGTCAAGCTGTGATGAAACTTACCGTTGCAGCCGTGTCTCACGGCGGCTCGAACGCTATTGAGTACGGCGGAGCGGCAAGCGGCGGCGGCACGACTAGGGCGTATCTGAAAGCCTTTAGCAATCAGACACCGCTGCACTCGACGAGCCGTTTGAGTTACTGGGTCTTCCCCCAAAGCTCTCTCGGCAATGAGCCGGAGGCAGGCTCAGCCGATGGCCGCGGCACATGCGTTGCAATTGACATCGTGTTCACCGATGGCACCGCTCTGCGCAACAGCCAGGTAAGCGATCAATATGGAAATCCTCTGAATCCGGCAGGTGAGTGCGGTCACCTGATTGCCGGCCAGTGGAATTATGTGACCGCAGATCTGAGTAGCCTCGCGGGAAAGACGGTCAAAACCATCGACATTGGCTACGAGGAGCCTGGAGCGACAGGCATGTATCACGGATATGTGGACGACATTTCCTTGACCCATTAGGAACGTGTTGAAATTCGCTGCGGTGCAGCGGATTTACTGGGGATTTGCGAGTCTGCCGGGTTGAAATTCCGTCTGAATGGCGGGCTTGATCAGTATTCATTGGGGCTTGCGGGCATCGGAGAGGGCGCTCCGATGGCCGCAGCTACGGTTCAGGCACACTGCCCGGCGAGCCCTCCCGGCGGCAGGGCCATCAGTCGCGGCAGTCACAGCAGGTTGTGTGCAGGTGAAGACGAACAGCCAGTCCACCTTGTCTAGCCCGCGCAGCTTCACCTGACGCAGCGGCCCGGCCTGCTTCAGTCAGCCGAAGCTTTTTTCGATTAGAGCGGTTCCACAGTTGATGTGCCCTTGCCGAAGCCGCGGAAGGTGGCATTTTCTTGAGGAAAATGCCACTTTGCAGCAGTGGCTTCGGGATTTAGCAACTGTGAAACCGCTGTAGCCAGCGACGGCTCAGACTCACGGCATAGCCGGGCTGGCGTGTCGTTCTCCGATCCAGGTTGC
>JASHVE010000038.1 GCA_030039675.1 Acidobacteriaceae bacterium
CTTTCATGCTTTGTGCTTTCCTACGACCACAGACAGAAAGCTTTTCGTCGCGAGCCCCAGCAGCGCGCGAAAGAATCGAAGTGGATCTGGGCCAGCGGGGGTTTGACGTTGCTGATTGGCAGCAGATATAGTGTAGTACACCTATGCAATTGCTATTGCATAATACGCATATGGAATTGCGCAGGACTCGCGCCAGAGAGTTTCCACGGTGAAAGACTCAGCCGCCAGTTCATTGCTCCGCCAATCGTCTGGGCGCGATGTGTTCCTTCATCGTGAAGAGATGCTGCGCCAGGGCCTGCTCAAGCTCCTGGCTATTAAAGATTCCGATATCCGCATTCTCACTCTCGAGCAAAGCCGTGACGCCGTAGATCAAGGCGTACACGCGGGTGGCGCGTTCTCGGCTACGATTCCGCTGGTCACGCTTTTTTATGGCGGTTTTCTCCGCTTGGATATTGAGGACCCCACGCGTAGCGGACAGGACATATTCACCCTGAGCAAGGGCCACGCCGTCGCCGCGTTGGCCTCCATTTATGCCGATCTCGGTTACTTCGACAAAAGCATTTTGAAGAACTCACGATCGCACGAGAGCATTCTCAATGGCCATCCCGGCCCGATTCTTCCTGGCGTTCAGATTGCGACCGGTCCCATGGGGCAGGGAATTGGCGTGGCCCAGGGGTTCGCGATTGCGGGACGTACAAGCCCGCGCTTTGATTCGTACTGCATGGTGGGCGATGGCGAGCTGCAGGAGGGCACGGTATGGGAGGCCGTGATGTACGCGGGCCAGAACCATCTGGACAATCTGTGTGTGCTCGTCGACCGCAACCACGGCCAGTTGGACATTCACACCAAAACGGTCTACCCCATGCCGGAGTTTAGCGAAGTATTTCGTTCCTTCGGTTGGGAGACCTGCGATGTGGATGCAACGCAGTTCGACGGCGTGCTCGCGGCTCTTGAGCGGTTCAAGTTTGGCGCACGCAACGGCAAGCCAATGGCGATCATATGTCGAGCTACGAAGGGCTATGGCGCATTCTCCGATTTCTTCAACAAGCATAAGGTCACAACTTCACCCGCTTTGGCCGCCCAGGAGATCGAACTGCACCAGGAACGCCGGCGGGCGCGTGTTGCGGAAGCCGTGGATTTTGTCGATACACTGAGCGCGAACCCGGAAGCATCAGAGATTCAGCAGCTCCTACTCGATTCCGCCCGCGAGATGCACCTGGAGATCGACGTCGCGGGCGGAGAGTGGAAGGCCGTACGTTCGGTGGTTGGGCCCGTGCTGACTCGGCGGGCTCCGAAACGCGACAAGCGGATCCGCTATGACACGGAGCGCTTGCCCAAGATTGATCCCAAGAAGTCCTACAGCGCTGCCCAGATCGTTTCTGCCGCAATGAATGTCTTTGCGCGTGACAGCCGCGTGGTCTCGATTGATTCTGACTTGGGCACGACCAGCGGCCTTGAGGCAGGTGTCGCCGGAGTCGATCAACGGCGGGCGCTCAATGTGGGTGTGGCTGAAGCCAACATGATGTTGATCGGCGAGGCACTTGCCGTGCTTGGCAACAATGTTTGGGTCAGCACCTTCTGTCCGTTCTTTAACTGGCAGGTATTGCGCCGCATTGCCGTAGGCCAGCAGGAGCGCCTAGAGGCGATCGAGACTCCCTCAGGATGGCTGAGTGACGGGCATGGCCTGGACCTGACTTTTTTAGCTACAGCGGCGAACTTTGAGACACGCACCAACGGCGCAACCCATATGGGGAACGACGACATCACGACGTTTGATGCCGTTGGCCAGCTCAAAATCATCGACGTCTCTTGTCCGCAGCAATTGCTTTCCATCATGAAGTGGATCATGCAAGGGAATCGTGGCCTGGTTTACCTGCGCGTGATGCGCACCGAATCCGGCGTGCTCTACGGAAGCGATTTTGAGTTTTCCTTCGGCGAAGGCTACAGGTTGCGCGCAAAGGATGAAGAGCAGGCAGTGATCATCAGCAGCGGCCGCGGCGTGCACGAAGCGCTGGCAGCTGCCGCGGTCTGCTCAAACCGCGGAATCGAAACTGGCGTCGTCGACATGCCTTCTGTGGACAATCGGCTGCTGATGGAACTCTGCGCATCCGGCAAGCTTCTCATCTTCGCAGAACAAAATAATGGATACCTGTGGCAGAGCTTTCTCAAGGTGCTTTATCACAACCGGAAATCTGCGAATGCAGACGTACTCAAGCGGGTCCTCACAATCAACACACTCACCGCAGACAGCAAGCCGCAGTTCATCCATTCGGCAACCTACGAAGAGCTGATCGCTGCATTTGGCCTGACGCCGGAGGCGATTGCCGGCGCAATCGAACGCGGTGTGACTGCGTTGCAGTAGTCAAGTTGTTTCACTTGAAAGGCGCGAGAGAAAATGAAGCTTCCTATAGTTGACGAAAACAGCATCGAAGCACTGGATCTTCCCGGTCGCCGTCTTCGCTGGGTCGTGACCAAAGAAAATACGAATGCGCAGCACTGCACCATGTGTGTCATCCAGGTTCAGCCCGGGCAAACGGTGCGGCCTGCGCACTCGCACCCCAACGGCGAAGAGGTTATCTATATTGTCCAGGGATCGGGACGAGTGATGATTGACGGAGTGGTTGGGCCGGTCAACGAAGGATCCGCCGTGCTCTTTCCGCAGGGGAGCATCCATATGCTGCAGAATTCCGGCGACAAAGTGATGAAAGTTGCGTGCTTCTTTGCGCCTCCTTCCGATCTGAGCACCTACCGTTTCTTCGACGATGTTCAATTTCCTGCCTGAGGCGCGGCTATTTTCACATCGCGCCCGCATGCAAGATGAGAGTTGGAGTTTCTATGCGAAGTTCGCGCAACAAGGATGTCAGCGGATAGCTCTGCATATTCCGCTGCGCGTTGACGCACGCTGCAGAGGTGGCCGAATTCTGGACGTGAAGGAGCCGCTCTTAGAAAGCACGACGAAAAAATCGCGTTCGATCGTCTGTTTTTGATCGACGCTAAATCGGGTGACGGGCCGCATATCCTTGACAGCGCTGCAGTACTTTTGACATACTCGTGGCCGCCGAACCCACAGCAGATGGAAAGAGTCGTAATCCATCCGGGTGCCGAACATGCAAACGGTAGATCCAATTGACGCGCGGGAAGCAGAGATTGTAAGAATTGCCGAATCCAAGAAAGAGACGGCTGCGGTACAGCAGCACCTTACAGAAATTATTGAAGGAGCGGCGTTTAAAGGAAGCCATCGCAGCGCTCAATTCTTGAAGTATATCGTGGATCAGGCGATCGCGGGTCACTTCGAATCATTGAAGGAGCGTGTCATTGGCGTCGAGTTGTTCGGCCGCTCCACTTCCTATGACACCAGTGACGACGCAATCGTGCGTGTCACGGCGAGTGACGTGCGCAAGCGGCTGCTGCAGCATTACGGCAAATATGGATCAACTTCGGGGTACCGCATAAGCCTTCCCTCCGGCTCGTATATTCCGGAAATTGCGCGCTGCGCTCCCTCTGAAAACGACGGGCCCGATGGAATGGCAGCACACACTGAGGCGACAGCTTTCCATGACGGTGTCGCTCAGGATCGAGAGCGGACGCTCGCGCAGGCTCACCCTGGTGCCCGTATCATCGAGACTTCTCTGCTTGCGACCGGGCATGCTCCAGGTGCGAACAGATGGCGACGGTTGTTGTCTTGCACTCTCCTCTTCGCTTTAGGGGCGGCGGCATCCGCTGTCTTATTGCATCGCGTTCCGCGAGCAGTAATTGAACCACCCGGCAGTCCTCTGTGGTCGGCGCTGTTCAATCCGGCCCATTCGACGCGTTTGATCACAAGCGATCCAAACATTGTCGTCGTGCAGGAAATCACGGGGGGTGAACTCACCGTTTCTGATTATGCAAATCATAAATATATTCCCGAGCCCAATAAGCTCACGCCGGAGCAGATCCGCGTTACGCATATGATCTTGTGGGGCGATAATTCTTCGGCCGCGCTTGATCCGCCGATCACCGCAAGCATCGCAGCGCTGGCGCAGATGCATTCAAAAAGGCTGGATGTACGTGCTGCGCGTAGCATTCAGCTTACTGATCTGAAAACGGACGACAACTTCATCTTTCTCGGTAGTCCGCGCTCGAACCCGTGGTCTGCGCTCTTCAGTGACGAGCTGGATTTCCGATTTACCTTCGATAAGGCGACGACGCAGGAAGTGATTGCAAACGTACATCCTCGCGCTCATGAATTGTCAACTTACATTCCTACGGCGCTGGGATGGGCAACCGGGCAATCGTTTGCGATTATTGCATTTGTTCAGAATCTCGATCAGGATGGGCAAGTGCTTCTTCTCGCTGGAGCGAGCGGTGAAGGCACCGAAGCTGCCGGTAAGCTCGTCACCGATGTTTCCAGACTCAGTGCCACGCTCCAGAAATGCGGCATCGATCCATCGAGCCCGCTCCATCACTTTGAGATACTTATGCGCGTGAACACAATGGCGGGGTCCCCCAATAGCTCAGACGTCGTTGCGTGT
>JASHVE010000525.1 GCA_030039675.1 Acidobacteriaceae bacterium
GGCGATCTTCTCCCGGAGGAATTCCTTATCCTGCGTGACGACCAGATACGACCAGGTGAGCCGGAAGATGGAAAGATCGTTAGCCGCATATCCGCGCAGGTCCCATCCGGCGGGAACTTCCAGATGGTTCGGTGATGCAGGACGTTCGCTCTTGAAGACGATCACGTCGCTTTCGTGCGGATCCTGTTCAAGGAACAGCTTGATTTGCTCCTTCATCTGCTTCGGCTCGAGCAACGCGAAGATTGTCGAGAACAGCGACGTATCCCAGTAGTACACCACTCCTTTGGCACGCTCGCCGCTGGTGATAAAGGTTCGGTTGCTCCACAGGTTGGTTCGCAGAAGCACCAGCAGTGTGAGCACGCTGCGGTAATAAATCTCGCGGATCGCGGCATCCTCTGTAACCAGGAGCGGAGCATTGCCTGAGAAGAATCTGTTATCCGGCGTAAAGGCGCTCCTCCAGCGCTCGTCCCACACGGCTTTGGTGCGGACCCACTGCGTCTCAAACCAGGCGCTTGTAAGATCTGCGCGTCCGCGCCTGTCCGGTTCCTCCACGTGCATCAAGAAGCGAATCTCGCGGCTCTCGCCTGGTGCAAGACGTATCTGCCACGTGGCAAACTGGCCGTCCACTTTATTTTGTGGAAGATCGAAGAACGAATAGACCGCGTCCATTTTCCATTCGTCTGATCTGGCACGAATCTCACCGGGGCCAATGATCTCCCGGTTTACCGGTTTCCAGCCGATGTCTGCCGTTATCGCTACATTAAAGGTTTTGGCCGCCGTGTGATGATTAGTGAACTTCACCCGCCACAGGATCACCGTGTCTTCCATGACCAGCCTGTTTGTGGTGACCACATCAAGATTGCCTACCTGCGCGCGGCGTACGGCCTGGTAAGCAAACCACCGGCAACTGGTGCTGTCGTAAGAGCGGCCATCGATCGTCATACCGCACAGCGGAAGGGAATGGTAGATGAGCCAGCGCGGCCCCGATTCGTCGCCACAGAGTTGCCTGCCAGGCAGGAAGTTCACCCCGACGAGATCCGGCGCGCAGGCAGCCATGTCATGAAAGTTATGCAGCGAAGGCATCTGCGCAAGCAGTCCGCAATCGAGCCAGCCGGTTCCCATCTCGTCCAGCGTCGGCAGCCCGGCGGCGCTTGATGGCATCACTGCTCTTTCAGTTGCAGACGCCAGAGTCTTACTGGGCAACAACTCTGTTGAGAGTGCCGCAAGGCCAGTCTCGCAAAACAGCCGCCTGCTTAGGGTCTTATGCATGGTCGAAGAGGATTCGCTTTTGCATGATGAATGCAGTATAGCCGCGATGGCGCGCTACCCGAGATTCGGTCGTGAAACAATGATCTTTAGGCAGCGTTCGGGCGTAGCCGTAGGGCATCCCAAATCTTTACCTTCCAGTCGTATTGTCGCCGGAAGTTGCACCAGAGTTGGGTTACTTCCGGAGGCCGGTCAACCAGCCACATGAGCAATGGGCAACGCTTTCGAAGCCAATATAAGAACAGTCCCTTTCGGGCCTCGCAGTGCGGTCTCTAATTCTTAGTTTCGAGCTGTTTGTGAAACTCGTGAATGCACGCTTTGGTAGGATGTTCCCGATCCCCGAGCAATTTCAGTGCATCCTTCGCGATGAATGCTGGGTTCTTCTGCCCTTTCACAAAAACGTCCATCTCCGTGATCCCCTAATTACCCCATTTATCCATACCCATTTTATGGGTAAATACAACTATGAGGTCGGGTATCATCCTTTGACTTCGCCAGCGCGAAACGGCCCCAGGCCGTGAATTGATCAGTTGCCGTAGCAAGAACCTTCTCGTTTCCAGTTTCATTCACCAGGTAGACGGTCTTGGCGGACCGGACCTCAGCTGGAATTGGGCTCCTGGCTCTGGCGGATCCCGATAATACAAGTGTCATCATCACTGCCTGAAAGATCCTTCGACAGGAGCTCATTATTGACCTATTCACGCGCGGGCTCCCCGTTTCTGAAAGTCAGAGTTACCTACACTGAACTCACCTCGGCAAAAATGATATTGAACTTTTGCTGCGGTGTTGCCGGAGATGGTCAATTGACCGGAATCGAACTTAGAAATGTCCAATCTCCCCATAGCCGGTGACACACTCGCAACCCAGTGTTGTATTGCCGCGGTCGTGATTTTCCGCACGTTTCACCGCTCCGGCGTAGCAGGCGCAGACGCCTCGGCCCAGTAGCTTGTCCGTGCTGTCACCTGAAGCCCTTCATAGTCAGGCAGCTTAAGCGTCAGCACGTGCAGTCCTGGATGCGGCGCCTGTGGATGGAAACTCAGAATGTACCGGTTCGGCAGATGGTTCCCGATCGCCGCCAGGTCGTATTCAAGATTCCGCTCGCTGCCCAGCTTGAAGTACTCGCCGCCGGTCAACCGGGCCACCGTCGCCGGAACATTCTTGACCAGACTGTCGGCCGTGGCAATCGTTGCCATCTTCGCAAAGGTCAGCGGCGGCACAAGCTGCGCCACGCAATCATAGAACTGCGACCACTTGCTGGTCGGGTCATCGGGTTCCGGATTAGGATCCTTGCCCATACAGCCGTGAGGTGGATTGGGGCGGGGATTTTCTCGCCACTGCCACCCGCCGCGGCTCGTCGCGAGTTGGTGCTGCGCATAGTGCGCAGCCTCAGACTTGGCGGTTGAGAAGGCGACCGCATAGATAGTCGTGTTGGTATCCGTTACGGCTCGCACCGCCTGCTCGATGGTCGACTCGCTGCCGCGGTCCACCGTTTCGCTCACCAGCAGAATTGCCCGGCGGTAGAATGACGGCTCGGCCCGCAGCATGTTTACTGCGAACTCTATGCTGTCCAGGATCGCCGCGCCGTTGTCGCCCATCGGCTTATCGTGTATGGGATTTGGCCCGGCGCAATTGGGGTAGTGATTGTGCACCGAGCATCCCGCGGAGAGATCGCGCAGCGTCGCCTGCGCTTCATCGAGGTCTGCGGTAAAGTATTGAATCAGCTTCGGGCGGCTGTCGAACGTGACCACGGCCACGCGATAGTAGACATCACCAACAATCGCCGGCAGCATGGGCGCCAGTGGCGGAACAAGCCGCTCGTACTTCTGGAACTGGCGCGCCCCCGCGCCGCCCACTTCGATGACGACGACCAGCGCCAGCGGCTCAGCGCCTGTCTCGTGCTGGAGCGCGAGTTTCTGCGGCACTCCATCGTCGGTCAGCACGAAGTCATGGGCCTCGAGGGTGTAAACAACTTTGCCGGCCGCGTCTCGCACCAGCGCCGGCACAAGCACGTTGGTCGTTTGGCTGCTGAAGCTGGAACCCTGCTCGCCAGGCGTCAGCTGCTGAGCTGAAATTGCCGGGCCGGCTGCCGCAAGGACCACAGCGGGGAAGATACGTCGCAGCTCCATAGGCCTCCATGGCGTCACTGCGTCACTGACTAGGGCTTAGACGGTCCGGTTGCGCAATCAGTATGAAGACGGTTTCCAGGCCGCGCCCATTGCCGGTTTCCTGAGCCTCATTCACTCGTGATCGCTGTACGATATCCGCTTTCGAGCACGATGATTTTCATTCCGGGAGTGTGGTCGCCGATGGGGAAATTCGGAGGCCCGCCCCTCCCGCTACCAAGGATATGCTCGCCTAGCAGGCTACCGCGGAGGCGTTTTCGTTTCATATCCGTGGCACCTCCAATGCCACGGATCAATGTTTTATTCGCAAGGGGAAGAATAATTCGTTCATCGGCCACAATCGAAGCCGAAATTTCCCTATCGCCGACAATACGCCAACAATCCAGGATTACGCCATGCGTACAATGCTGATCACAGTCAGATCGTCGTTCTGACCGAAGTGTTGGGCCGTTTCCGCGACAGTCCGGGCGCTGGCGCCATCGCGCAGGAGAGATTCGACCTTCGGGAACCCGAGAAGCACGCCCTGTTGATTGCGCGCCTCGGGAATGCCGTCAGTCAGCAGGACGACACGATCGCCAGCACGCATCTCCAGGCACGTTTGGCTGTAGCTGGCGCTCTCGATCAGTCCCAGCGGCAGCGTTCCCGCGAGTGGGATCTCGCTGCCGTTCACATACGGCGGTAGATGACCGGCGTTCGCGAGAGTGAGTAATCCATCCTCAAGGCGAACCACAAGGCAGGTGGCGAAGCCTCCTTGCGTCTGACCGCAAAGACGGCGGTTCAGCTCGTCGAGGATCTCGGCAGGTTCCTCAGTGAAGCCGGCCAGCGTGCACAGCATACCAACGATCATAGACATGATCATGGCGGCCCGCAGGCCTTTGCCGCTGACATCCCCAATGACAATGAGGCTGCGCCCGCTCTTGAGACTTATGACCCGGAAGAAGTCGCCGCCTACCTCCGTCGCAGGCCGATAGACACTTTCGAGGTGATGGCCGCGGATCGCAGGCAGATCTTCAGGAACCATCGCGCGCTGGACTTCCCGGGCCGCGGCCATTTCCCCCTCCAGCGTTGCTTTTTCGGTCTGCGCCCTCACGTACCTTTGTGCTTCTCTGATGGAGACGTGCACGAACCCCGTGTGGCCCAGAACGATCGAGATGATGACAGCGAAGCCCTCGAATGCAAGTCGGCTCTGCAGGCGCGCGGTTTCGGCGGCGTTCAGTTGAACACCCTGCGCTGCGTCAGGAAACCTCATCGCCACCCACGTCATGCAGAGAGCCTGGAGAGCGAACAAGGGCAGATAGGCCTTCCAGAATTTCCCTCTCAGAATTATGGCGCTGGCCGTATAGCAGACCGCGAACAAGCCGAAGATCACCACCGTTGCCGCAAGCCGTGGAGCAGGCTGGCGCCCCAGATGGGCAATATCCCTGGCAAAACCGATGCCGGCGAAGACGCAGAACACGGCAAGAAGAAGGATGATCTTCGACCTTAGTGGGATACCGCTCCAGGGGCTGAGGGAGTTCATCAAATCCGAGTTGGACCTCCTCCTGGATCGCTGTGATCGGGGCCGGCGCGCCCACGTCGTACTACGGAGCTGCCGGAGAACACCAGCCCCAGTCTGCTGAGAGCAGTGTTTAAGTCTATCAACTTACTCTAGGAAAACCTCCCCAGAATTTTGAGTCCGCTCTGATCGGTCGCGGGCGAGTCTACCGGCCACCCGGAAATAGCCAGTTGATCAATACCCGCCGAGAAGTGTTGTCAAAATTGAAACTTCCGCGTTGTCCACCATGCGATGGGGCATTGCCATGTTGTTATGCGCTTCTCTGGCTTTAACGCAGGACGCGCCATCCGGGCATCGAGCGAACCGGAATCAGTCGGATGCGGCCCAGTCACGTTATCGGAAACAGGGTGCTGATGCGTTGGCCAAGGAACAAGCCCGCAGCAAAGCAAGTCTCTGCGCTGACGCTGACACGTTGAAGGGCGGTAATGCTCAAATCGCACAGTGCTTAGCCGATCAGGCCAAGCAGACCGACCAGGACTACCTTGCATACATCCGCGCCATCGGTGGGTTGCTACGGCTATCATCCGCAAAAGAGTCGGCGTAGTCACCGCAAAAGAGACTCCCTTTCGATTTGGCGGAAGACGCTTGGCAAACGTACCGCGATAAGAGTTGCACATCAGTGGCAACCTAAGGGGAAGGTGGCGATCAAGCGCCGATTGCTTATAGCGATTGTTGCCTCAAACTCACATGGAACCACATGAACGAGCTTGCGGATTTGTATTCTGATCTCTGGCACTGATTCATTCGGGCGTGTCACTGCCTACACGGAACATACTCGATTTGGGCCTTCGAGCGCGAGAGTGCGATGCCGCAATACCTGTGTATGAGCGAAACCGCCGATGCTCCCTTGAGGATACGAATGATTCCACGCATCGCGTTCTCCTTTTCAATCGTGAATGGCCCTATTTCTCCTTGCACCGTTAATATTTCGCCGCATCGCCACATAGAAAGACCAATAGGCCCGAAGCTATTGCGGCAACTGCTGGCAGGCGACCTGGTGCAACACTTCGGTAACTACGGTGTAGCCGCCGGGCGGTTGAAAGTTGGCCCTATCGGGCTCGTCGAGTTCGAGGCTGACTACCTCGCGCGTCGTCTTGCCCGTGCGCGGATCGTCGCTAACCTGGCGGAGCGCAATTCCCAGGCTGGGCGCTATCCAGGTCTCGTTGTAGCCGACCAGCGGCCGGTCGTTGCCGACTTGGCCCTCCGGCGTGGTCCAGGTGGTGCGCGTGCCGTGCACTTCTACGCCCATGATCGAGGTCGTGCCCAGGTCTTCGGTCTTCTGCTTCACGGACTGCATCGCTGGGGAGATTGCGGGGAGCATGGGAGGCATTGGGGGGCCTCCTGCGCTGCCAGCGCCGACCGCTGCGCCCGTAATACGCGGCTTCACCGGCCCGTAGTCGACCCCCTCGTGTCCGTCGTCGGACCGCCAGCAGCCGTAGTGCTCGTTCCCCGACGGAAATTGCATCACTATCGCCTGGTGCGTCTGAGAATTCCAAGACATCCTGGCTCCCGCCACCGGGTCGTCCACATTGCCAAAGGTGACGCCGGGCTGACCATCGGCCATGGAGTTGCTGGTCTGTGAAGTCATCCAGCGGCCCTCGGAGTCGCGCGCCTGTGCGTCCCCCGATGCGCGGGTGATGGTCGTTCCGTCGGCCAGCGTCTGGACCTCGGTGGTCTTGAACACCACCGCGTACGGCGCGGGCAATTTGGAGGGCGCCGAGTGTGACGTGGCGCCGGCCTGGCTCCACGCCGCCGCGCAGCTCAGAAGGACCGCTGCTCCCGTGAGGGTGCAGATGAACACACGCATGCTTCCTCACCCGCGACGATACACCAAGAATGCCCCTTAGCTGAAGTTTATTCTGCTTACTGCTTGTGAGTTCGACGGCTGGGACCTCCGTTTAGCTCGCCTGCTGTATGACCAGCTGCACGGAAGTTGCACTATTTTGGGTAAGGGAAGGTTTGCCCACTACTCGGGAAGTTGATAAGCGTGAGGCGCGTAAAAGAGGGCAGGACTGCTGTTGTCGGCGGTGTAGGATTCATCGCAGTGGAGCAAGTTGACCTGATGCGGATTCCCAAATGGCTCTTGCTGACGCTTGCCGCCGTCGGTGGGTTGGGAGCAGCATTTGCCCTCATGGCGTACGTAGCGAACGGAATGGTGGTCGGAGACCTAATTGGCCTTCCCGGACGCGAGCGCGATATCGCAGTCGCACAGCATCGCGGCAGCGTTGGCCTGCTCTCATGCGTCCTTTTACAGTTCGGCGTAGCAGGCGCATTTTTCAGCTGCATGGATCGAGAAAATGGCTATATAAATCGCCTTTTCTGGTCTGTGCTCGTTTCTCTCGCTGTGACCTTGGCGTGCGCTGTCGCGATTGTGCTTGTCCTGAAAGCCTCGCGGTAATCGTGCGACTGATTGCGTACTGGGAGTATTACCTAACCAATAGAGGGAGGTCCCGCGGCTTTGCCGGGGTGGCAGCCTGAGTTTGACATTTCAGGGAGTCCATCCAGGAAACTCCAACGCGTGAGCCGCCAAGCACACGAGGAGGAGAATCCGGCTGGACGAATACGAAAGCTTAAGCCACACGCAGTGGCAGTGCAAGTATCATGTGGTGTTT
>JASHVE010000526.1 GCA_030039675.1 Acidobacteriaceae bacterium
GCCGGCGCCGTGACCGAAGTTAGCCCTCAGACAACGGCGCGACACCTCGAGATCGGAATCTGGATCGTAGAGCTTGCGTCCCCAGACGCGGTAGTAATATTCATACTTTTCCCAATCGGCCTTCGGGTTGAGAGATTCATCCGCGTACGCGCACCGGCCGCCCGTGTGCCCCGAGCCTTCGCGGCCCTTGAAGGTCAGCGGCTCCATCAGATCGATGCCCACAGCGCCGCAGAAGTGCGAGGTGCGCCCATAGGCCGCCGCCATCTCTGGATCGGCCGAGAGCAAGTGGCGCTGCGTGCCCGGCCACAAACGGTACAGGATCTTCGCTTGACTCCCTTCCTGGAAGAAATCGCCGTAGCCGTAGCGCGTAAACAGTCGCGAGCCCCCGCTCAGGCTGAACAGTTTTGAATCCTCGTGGCGATTGGGATTTGGAATCTCCAGCGCGCGAATGTCCGCCTGGTTGTAGCCCAGACTCTGGTGCTCCGCGGAATACTTCGCGCCCAGCGTGACGGGCATCCCTGTGGCCACGCCGATATCGATCATCGTCTGGTTCACGCCCTTGGCGTGCATGTCTACGTTGATCGTGCGGCCGGCGCCTGCGATCGCTTCAAACAGCGTCTTCCAGAACGGATAACTGCCTTCGGGAATGCCACTCTCTCCGTGCACGCGCATCGTGAGCCCCTGAATCTCCGGGCACTCCTTCAGAATGATCGCCAGCGCGTCACGGCAATACTGCGCGTGCGTCTCCGGCGTCAGTCCATCGATGTGGTGGTAAGCGTTCGGGCTCGCCGTCCACTCATAGGCGTGCGTCCAGATTCCCAGCTGAAACTGTAACCCGCGCTTGCCGGTCTCTGCAGCAATAAACTTCAGCGCCTCGTAGTTGCGTTTCCGCTCTTCGGCGCTCAGCGGGACCGGCGTGGGCAGCACCTTTCCCTCCGGCGATCGTAGCTGCATCACGCGCACATCGGGATATCCCGGCACCTCGACGAGATACGGATAGGGCAAGTGCAGATAGTCGTCCGTCACTCCGCGGGGAAAGTCGTATTCGAGACCGTATGCAAAGCAGAAGCGGTTGAACCGGCTGGCAACCAGGGTGTCGAGATACCGGGGCCAGAACTCCTTGTCGTAGTACCAGGGCTTGTCTTCCAGCTCGCTGCAAAAGTAGCGGCTCACGCAGCGAACTTCGTTCGCAGGCTTTTCCTCGACGACTGCATTCACGTGCAGCGCAGCCACAGGATCGGGGCCGAACTGAGCGCGCTCCGCCAGCTCGAGCAGACCATAGATAAATCCCCGCGCATCGTTCGCCGAAACCAGCACCGCGGGCGCATCGCCCACGCGCCCAGGCGTGAAACGAAGGCTCTCCTTGCCCGCAAGTTCGCCTCCGGGCTGAAAACCTTTGGCCATCCCTGAGCTCGCACCCGCAACCGCAATGCAAAACGCGGCGCCCGCAACCTGCTCCGGCGAACGGACAATCTCACACTGCACGCTCTTTGCGGCCAGCGCTCTCTTCAGTTGTTCCGCGGCCCAACCCGCCGGACCACTCGACGCAGCAGAACTCTCCGGATCGATCATCACCGCGACGCGGCCCGTTGGATCGGCCGAAGCCGCATGCGTCAGGCTGCAGACCGTCGTCGCGCCGACAAGCTTTAAAAACTCTCTGCGTTGCATTGCCGAAAGCGGACCAGTCGTCATAATCCTCCCGGTTCCAAAACCTTTACGCTTAAAAAATCACCTTGAACGCGCCTTGCAGAATACGCTGATCGCCCGCCGTCGTAATCCGCCCGAATGTACTCGACGTCGGGTTGGTCACATTCGGCCCAAGCGAAACGCCGGTGGAAGGCGTAGGACCGCCAAAATTCGGATGATTGATCACATTGAATCCCTCTACGCGCAATTCCACAGTGAGCCGTTCTCCTGCCCGGAACCGGCGGCTCACCGCAGAGTCCACATCAAAGTAGCCTGGCGTCCGGAGGCTGTAGTGTCCTGCATCGCCGAAGGTTCCAAGTGCATTCAGCGTATAAGCTGCGGGGTTCACCCATTGATACAGCTTCGTCGAGTGACCGGAATGAACATAAAGCGGCACGCCGGCGACCACGTTCGGCCGATCTAAGCCGATGCCGGTAAGAGACCGGTCGGTCCCAGTGAGAGGATTCACGGGGAATCCTGTTTCATAGCGCATCAAAGGTGCGATCTGCCAGTTGTCCAGCAGCCACGTAGCCATGCCGTGATTCTTGAAGCTGCTGAAGTAGACCATGCTCGCGTTAAACAGATTTGTGGCATCGTAGGAACAGGGGCCATAATCGCCACGCACATTCGCTGGATTCTCAATCACCGTGGTGCTCAAAGAAGTCACCGGGGCGATGCCCGAACACTTCGACCACGTGTAGTTGGCAAGGATCGTATAGTTATTCGAAAGACGATGCTCAATCGATGCGAGCATGCCTTCATAGTTCGCGCTGATGCCCTCGTCGCCATAGGTCATGGTCGAGAAATATTTCCCGTAGTTGGGATTGATCTGATTCAGAAAACGCCTCGCCTGGGTGTTGCCGGTGGTCGAGCACGCCGAACTTCCGCACGTCCCTGGAATATAGACTGCCGGGTTTTCCTCGTTATTGATCATCAGGTGAGAAGTTTCGTTGCCCAGGTAGGTGATCGTCGCAATCCAGTTTTGCCCGAACTGGTGCTGCACGCCCAGGTTCCACACCTCTGTCGTCGGCGGCAGATCCTTCGGCACCAGAAACACGTCCGCGGCAGAAAGGGGGAAGACGTAGTTGTGCGGTGGAAACAACGGCAATGGAAATGGATTGCCTCCCGGCACATTGCTCCATGGGTTGCTGAACTGATAGGGGCCGCTGGTTTCGTTCACCGTCACGCCCCATGGAGCATTTTGGCCCGTCACTCGATACGTGAGGAAGGTTCCAATCGAATCGAAGAGCACACCGCCGCCGGCGCGAATCGTAGTCCTGCCGTCTCCGCGCACGTCGTACACCAGGCCGAGACGCGGCGACAGGTTCAGCCAGTGATCGCTGGTGAAGGATTTCGTGATACCCGTGTCTCCGTAGAAGTACTGGCCTGGAGGCGCGTTCGTAAATACGGAGCTCACTGTTCCCGAGGCAAAGCCGGCCAGCGAGAAGACGCTGCCGCGGTTGAAATAATCATGGGGAGGCAGCGTCGGTTCCCAGCGTAAGCCTACGTTGGCCACCAGCCTTCGATTTAAGCGAATTGTATCCTGCCCGTAAAGCCCTATCAGAGTCTGGCGGTAGGAATAATCCTGGGGGAGGGTCTGCGTAAAGTTGTTCATGTTCCCCGTCAGAAAGTCGAGCAGGGGGTCGTTGCTGTACTGCCCATTGAAGCTGAAGGTTCCCGAGTCGTTATATTGATCGTTCTGATTGTCCTGCGTGCGCAGAAGGTCCGCGCCAAACGCGATCTGGTGCCTCCCCCGGATGATGTCGATATCATCCGCTTCCTGGAAGGAGTTGACTCCCCATTTGGAATAGCCGCTTCCGCCGGTGCTGAAATCGCCGGTGACGGCAATCTGCAGGTTGTCTGCAGCAAGGGGGGGAATATACATGTTCTGACCGCCCAGCGTCGTCAGGTTGATGCCGTTCGAATTTGGATAACGCCCAATGAACTTGCGTCCAAACGTAAAATGAAAAGAATTCAACGTGTTCGCGTTGATGGAATATGTATCCCCAAGGACGAATGTCTGCGCTCTCTCGCTCAGTCCCTGGGTAGTTGTATACAGGTAATTCGCTGGATTCCAGGGCGCGGGCTGATCGTAGTTGTCCTGCAGATAGCGGCCGTAAAGAGAGTGCCTGGGACTGATGGTCCAGTCCTCGCGTGTCACATACTGGCGGGCATCGTAGATCACCGGAACGCCGTAAGAGATCTTGCCGCACGAGGTCGCGGAGGACACGGGAAGGTACTTCATGAAGGCGACCGCCGCGGGATCGAAGCGCGTGGGGCTGATGTAATCATTGGCCAGCGGCTGGCCCGTTGCCGGATCGTCGATTGTCCGCGCTTTGCCGCTGGATTGGCACGTTGCGCTTTCAAGCGCACTGAAGTCGCCATCGAGGGCGGCTTCCGTAGGGATGAAAGCACTGCTTCCGGAGGGATTCTGGCGCACGATGGTCTCCTGCACACCACCAAAGAAAAACAGCTTGTTGGCGATGATCTTGCCGCCGAACGTGCCGCCAAACTGGTTTCTCTTCAAACTGTCCTGCGCTACTGCAAAATAATTGATCGCGTTGACGTCGCCGTTGCGCACAAACTCGAACACATCGCCGTGCCACTGATTCGAGCCCGACTTGGTGACAATGTTCACCACCCCGCCGGGATGCAAGCCGTTGCGAGCCGGCAAAACGCTGGTCTCCACGCTGAACTCGGCCAGCGCGTCAGGAAAAGGAAACGGCATGTTCACATTCGTGAAGCTGTCGTTGTTATCGCCGCCGTCCAAAAGGTAGTTGGTCGTATTGCCTGCGCTCCCGGCGATGGCGATGGATTGAGACGAATAGAAGCTCTTATTCGAAATGTTGGTGCCGTCGTTGTGGTTCACTGCCGCACCGGAGATGGTGATCAGCTGCGTGGGGTCTCGCCCGTTGAGCGGCAGATCCACGATGCGCTGCGGGTCCATGAGCTGCGAGACCATGTTCTGCTGCGTCTGCACCATGGTCGCATCGGCCCGCACTTCCACTTTTTGCGTATCCGCACCTACCCTCATCGCCACGTTTACTTCCAGCGCATCGTTCACCCGCAGCACCAGCCCGGTCTGCTCATAGATTTCAAATCCCGGAGCGGTCACCTTCATTGTGTAAGGGCCGATGGGAAGACTGGGAAAGATGTACGTTCCGCTCGTATCCGTCACAGCAACATGCGAGAGGTTGGTGTCCAGCGCCGTCATGGTAACCTGCGCGCCCGCCAGCACCGCGCCCGAAGGATCGGTGGCGCGCCCGGTAACGGACGCGATGGAAACCGCCTGGGAGAGCAGCAAAGACGCGTTGAGCAGAACCAGAACTGCGGTCAGCTGTCCGCCCACGGTGAAGGATTTGCAACGGATGAAACGCATACGGTATGCATGACCTCCTGAAGCGCGATCGCGACGGAAAAAGCTCCGCAACGGAGCTTCTTCCACCGAGCTGTCCTGAGCAAGAGAGTTGGAAAATGTCTAGCAGAACAAGACAGCTCGCCGCGAAAAACGCTTCCATCCGCTATGCGCCAACGAGCCGTGCATCGATGTTTCTCGTTTCACTATTGTTGAGCAAGGGATCAGGCAGGGAAATTTCCGCCGGCCGCGCGTCTTGATTTGCTCGATGGAAGACTAGGCATATGGTCCTACCATTGTCAAGAGAAAAATGGCCGCCGCAGTGTGCAGGCCCATCCCTGCGAAAGCTGCTGCTGCTGAATAATTCCAGCTAAATCGAGACGTGCCCTCGCCGCAAGCCCTCGCCGCCGGATAGATGCGTGAGGCTCGAATGCAGCTTCCAACAGCGCATGCCGCCGCACCCTCAATGCGGCAGAACACTTGTCTTCATTGTCTTCCGGAAGAGTCCGGTCGAGTCGCGCGCGAAGCCGGCTTGGTGCGCCGCTTCGCAAGTCCTCCGTTCATCGCAGGTTTGTGGTTTGTACCAGCGCGTGAACTCCCGTCACCCTTCATCGCATCGCCGTAACGCTGCAACACGGCTTCGAGATGCGCGTGCATGGCTGCCCGTGCGCCTTCCGCGTCGCGGTGCTCAATGGCTTCCACGATTGCAATGTGCTCCTGTGTCGAGAGCGGCAACGCATTGGGCAATTGCAAAACCTTCGGAAGTACGCGCACGAGATGCCCGCGGATCATCGAAACCAGATCGTAAACCAAGGCGTTGCCGGATGAATTTGCAAGCGCAACGTGGAACGCCACATCGAGCACCGCGAATTTCTTCGCGTCCTTCGCGGCGGCCTTCATCTCGGTCAGCAGTTCGCGAAACTTTCTTTTGTCTTCCTCGGTGGCGCGCAGCGCGGCATTCGCCGCTGATACGCCTTCGAGCGCAATGCGCACCTCCATCAGGTTTTCAACGTCGTGCCGCTCGGTGATGAGCCGCCACTCGACGATCTTGCGCAGGAATCTTCCGCCATCTGCTGCAACCGAGGTCCCATCGCCAACCCGCGCATTCAGCACACCCACAATCGAGAGGCAGCGCAGCGCTTCCCGCAGCGACGAGCGGCTGGCGCCGAAGTGCTCGCACAGCTCACGTTCCGACGGCAGGCGCTGGCCGGGCTTCAGGTCGCCGCTTGAGATCAGATCGATAATCTGCTTGGCGATCTCTTCGCTGATGGAGATCTTCGTGATCGGCCGAATCTTTGCCCCGACGGGATTTGCGCTCGTCTCCAAAATCTTTTTCATTGTGCGATCTCTAAACCTTTCCCCGGTTCACCTCAGGTCAAAGCCACCACTTCGTAATCCGCAACCGAGGGAACTTCAAACCTTACCACGCCCTCCGATTGCTGAAAAGGGAGCGCGCGGCCCTCCCGGAGGGCGCGCACAGCCATTATTCTACGGCCTTGTGGAATCTGGAACTGCACCCGCTGCGGTCCAACCGGATAGTACCGCGAAACATAGGGGCGGTTCATGCGTGGATTGGTGTAGTTGAGGATGTGCAAGGCGAAGCCCGGCTCCGTCTCCCACGCGAACAGTTCCAGCATGCCTTCACCTTCGACGGATACCGGCAGCGGACGGCCGTTCAGGAGCCAGCGTACGGAGTTGATGAGCAGCCGCGAGAAATCGGGATGTCCGGAGCGGCAGAACGTGCGATCAATGTCTCCAGGAAAATAGACTACCCGCGAGGATCCTCGTTCGAGGAAGATGCCGGCCGGTTCGTTGGTCCGCGGCGTGCGCGGAAACACCATCTCCGGCGGAAATGCCGGATACGCAGGAACCACGCTCAGAGGCAACGGACCGGAACCGGTCCCGCTCACCGGCACTCGAAATTCCGGCCCGGGCAGGATGGCCGTTCCTTCGTATCCTTCCAGGATCGGATGAGGCTGTTCGATGCGCATGTAGCCATTACCCTCCGGGCCAATCACGTCACCTTTCGCACTCACGCCAAAAACATCCTTCAGCCCGAAGTCTTCACGCGCCTCGCCCCACTCGTTATAACGTGAGGTTTCAAAAGTCGCCAGCAGTGACCCTCCCGCCGCTACATAGGCGCGAATGGCCTTGCACTCGCTGTCGCGCAGATAGGCCGCATTGGAAATCAGAAGCGCAGCGTAGCGGTTCAATCGCTCCGCATCCAGATCTTCCTGGTGGACAAAATCGAAGACGAACCGCCCCGCGAGCAGCGACTCATACAATCCATCCAGAAACTCCGCTGGATCGATCGCCTCGCCATTCAGCTTCCTGGCTGTCGCGCCGCCCGCTCCGTAGAACGAGATCGTGCTCTGCGGATACAGCACGGCCAGGTTGGCAATGGTATTGCGGTTCCTGAAATGGTCCTTGTTGCCGGCCAGCCACTGAAAAAACGACCGGCCGGTCTCACGCCAGCGCGTATCCTCCGGTCGCCCTCCTAGCCAGTGGTAGCACGGCGCCATTCCGCTGGCTGTGGCCTGCGCCATCCACAGCGTCGTCTCTTCCCTCGTCTTGCTCGTATGCCGCCATCCCGGGTTGCCCGTATCGTAGCCCCCGATTGCATTCGCCGCCGGACGCCCGGGCGCTGCGCAGCGCGCAATGCGCCCCTGCTGCGCGCAGAGCCATATCGGCGCATTGCCTGACCGCCCTTGATAATCGGCATAGAACCAGTCAGTCAGGTCACTCAGCCGTTTCACGCTCTTCACGGTGCGAATCCCGCCGCCCAGATTGCCCACATAGCCCGATCTCGGATTCTTCTGCCGCGCCGTATCCTCCCAAAGCCTCCACACCGTTGCAATACGGTCCATAGAAACGTCGTAATACTTCCTGTAAATCGGACTGTGCGGATCGGTTCCCGGCGGCGGCACGCCCCCGGTCTGCTCGCGATAAATTTTCTGGCAGTTCTCGCAATGGCAGACCTCGAGTGCCTGCGTGCCCGGCCAGCCGTTGGTATAGAAGCACTCGGGGTCATAGCGCTCGCCGATTTCGCGATAGATGGCCGGCATCTGTTCCGTGAAATAGCTGCTGAACATGCAGGTCTTGTAAAGCCACGGACACTCCGTATGCCGCCGCGGTGATCCATCGGCATTGCGCTCGAACCACTCAGGGTGCGCCTGCAGCGCGTCTTCGTAGGCATAGTTGGCGTCCATGCGCGCGACCACGCGAATGCCTCGCTTGCGGGATGCGCTCATCAACTCGCCCAGCAGATCGCGTGAACCCAGGAACTCGCTGCGATGATGAAAGGGAACATCCGTGGGATAAAAGGCCATGATCCCGCCGCCGTTATGCAGCACAGTATCCGTCTTCAGCGAGGCGAAATAATCCATCCAGCTTTCCGCATCCAGCGTCAGCGGATCGCGCTCATTCAGGTTCAGATGTCCGCAGCGCTGCATGGTCGAATACCAGGGTTTGGCAGCGATCCCATCATCGGCTACCAGGCTTCGCGTTGATGCAGCCAACAGCGTAGCCGCCGAAGCGGAAAGGAACTCCCGCCGGTTGATCGCCATCACGTAATCCCTCCAGAGCTAAATTCGATGCCCGCTCCACAACATTCCCGCCCAGGCAGGCTGCCGGGCAGGCACAGAGTAGTTTATGGTCATACCATTGTCAATGAGGAAAGTCCCGACAATCCTTACGGCATACCATGCTAGACTTCCGGTGCATTCCATTCCGCATGCTGAAGGGCTTGGTTTTCGCTGCGGTATTGCAGGAGGAATCATGTCCAGCTCTTCATTCACATCTGTTTCACGCCGCGACTTCGTGAAGTCCGCCGCCGCGGCGGCTCTGCTTTCCCGCAGCGCATGGGCACGCGCCAGCCGCGTCTCGGCTTCCAATCGCATCACACTGGGCGTCATCGGCTGGGGCATGATGGGCCCATCCAATACAAAAGTCTTCCTCGAACAGGACGACTGCCAGGTCGTGGCCGCCTGCGACCTCGACAAGAACCACCTGCAGGCCGCCGTCGACACCGTCAATGCCCGCTACGGCAATCAGGATTGCAAAGCCTATCACGACTACCACGAACTGCTTGCCCGCGACGACATCGATGCGGTGATGATCGCCGTGCCCGACCACTGGCACGCACTCGTCGCAACCGAAGCTGCAAACCGCAAGAAAGACATTTACGGCGAAAAACCACTCGCGCGCACTATCGCCGAACAGCAGGCCATCGTCCGCGCCGCCCAGAAGAACTCCATCATCTGGCAGACCGGTTCCTGGCAGCGCTCGCTGCCCACCTTCCATAAAGCTGCAGAGATTGTGCGCAACGGCCTCATCGGCAATGTAGTCCGCGTTGAGGTGGGACTGCCCGCCGGCCACCACGACTTCGCCGGCACCGAGCCCGCGCTGCTGGCCAAGCTGACCACCCTTCCCGAAAAAATCACCGATCCCTCGCTCATCATCCCCGGAACGCCGGCGTGGAACCTAGCCGTCAGCGATCCCCCGCCTGAGCTCGATTACGACCGCTGGATCGGCCCCTCGAAGATGGAGCAATATATCGAAGCACGCGTGCACAAAAACTGGCGCTGGAACTACAACACCGGAGGCGGCCAGCTGATGGACTGGATCGGCCACCATGGCGACATCGCGCACTGGGGTCTCGGCTTCGATAACACAGGTCCTTCCGAGGTCGAAGGCCTCGGCGAATTCCCCGCTCCCGGCGCGCTCTGGAACACGGCCACGAAATATCACGTCGAGTGCCTCTACCGCAAAGAAGTCACAGGCTATTCCAGCGACGTGAAAATGACTATCGCTGGCGGCTCCGGCGCCATCAACATGGGCACCAAGTGGATCGGCACCGACGGCTGGGTGTGGGTCGATCGCAGCGGCTTCGACGCGTCCAATCAGGAATGGGTCAAGATGGATGCGCTGCCGGACGATCTGCGCAAGATCAAGCTCTACGAGTCGGCCGAGCATCGCCGCAACTTCCTCGACTGCGTCAAGTCGCGCAAGCCCACCATCACGCCCGTCGAGGTCGCACACCACTCCACCATCCCCGGCCATCTCGGCCTCATCTCGATGATGGTCGGCCGCAAGCTGCGCTGGGATGTTCAAGAGGAAAAGATCCTCGACGATTCCACCGCCTGCGATCTGATGACACGGTCCTATCGCGCGCCTTACCAGCTGGCCTGATCAGCGCGATATCCGCCTCACCAAACCGCCAACTCGCTAACCCGCTGCCTCGATCTGCTAGCCTTGCCTCTATAGCATTTTCGGAATTACTGTGGACCGAAAGCATGAACTCAAGTGGCTTTTTCATCAAGAAAAAGCCACCTTTCACTGCTCTCAAAAAGCCTATGTGTATTCCGAAAATGCTCTGAGCAGATCATCATGGCCGCGAAATTCCAGGGCTTCGACTTTCTTCAACTCGATGCGAGCTTCTCTGAAGACGAATTGCTCGTGCGCCGCACCACGCGCGACTTCGTCGACGACAA
>JASHVE010000527.1 GCA_030039675.1 Acidobacteriaceae bacterium
GAACGTGCCGCAGTCACTGGTGATCAGCGCGGTGGCCGATGTGCCGGTGGGCCGGGGACGATACCTGGGCACGAACATGAACCCGGTTCTCAACGGTGTGGTTGGCGGCTGGAGCGTGGACGCGATCACGACGATGCAGAAAGGCAATCCGTTCACGATTACTGCGCCGAACAACACGCCGTGGTCGCCGGGACAGACTCGAGGCGATCAATACTGCAACGGAAGAAACGCACTGCAGAACCAGAGTTTGCGCAGCAATGGCTTGTACTGGATCAACACGGGCACTGTCGCGGCCGTCGGTTCGCCTTGCTATGTAAATCCGGCGACAGATCCGCATAACACGAGCGGCACCGCCTGGGCCTTCGGCACGGCGCGCTTCGACAGCCTTACCGGCCCCGGACTCAACAACTGGGATATCGGTGTACACAAGATGTTTCCGATTCATGAGTCCATCAACTTTGTGGTGCGCGGCGAGTTCTTCAACGCCTGGAATCATGCGCAGTTCGCCAACCCGAGCAGCAGCGTGACGGCGGGCAACTTCGGCCAGGTCACCTCGACACAGCACGATGCGCGAGAAGCGCAGATCGGCGGAACGCTTTCGTTCTGAACGAGACCGGCGCGTGCATGATGTAGGATGGCTGCGGCGCTTGCGCGTATCATTTCCGCCCGCGGTACCGGCTGCGGCGAAGACCGGCGGCAGCTCAGCAATCACCTGTCGTTCATTTTCATATCGGTTGCCAACGCGGGAGTTCATTCACGTGCGGAGACTCATCGCCGAATTTTGGAAGGCTAGCGCAGTCCTTATCTTTCTTGTTCCATTGATCGCCGCTCAGGCGCAGATCAGCGTCTCGCGTCCCATTCCGCCTGCTGTGACGGTGCATGTGGGCGCTGAAGGAACCCAGCACGTGCCGGAAACTCTTTTCGGCAGCTTCCTTGAACCCATCGGCAACTCGATCAATGGGGGCATCGTTGCGGAGATCCTCACCAACGGCAGCCTCGAGTCCGGCTTGTGGAATCACACGAATCTCGAGAACATGTTTCGCGATCAGCCGGAGTTGATCGACTCGAGCAATGAGACCGGCATTCCATTGCCATGGCAGCCGCTCGACCCCGCTGCGGGCAATCGCTTCGAGCTCCATGTGGGCGATGCGGCGAATAGCTGGCAGTCGCTCGAAATCATGGGGACACCGGACCGGCGTGCTGGAATTCTGCAGCGCGTTTACCTGCCGGTGCAGCGAGAGCTGAGCTACAACGTCTCGCTCTACGCGAAGCACGTGAGCGGGCCTGCCGGATTGACTGTGTTCTTCCGCGATCGGGACACTGGCAAGACGCTCGCCGAATCGCGCATCGATGCATCCGCTACGGAGTGGACCAAGTACGAGACAACCCTCGCGGTTACGCCGGGCGCGGTGCGCCGTTTGCAGCCGGTGGACTTTGCAGTGGCCGTGGAAGGAACGGGGCGCGCCGATGTCGACGAGCTCTCGGTGCTTCCTGCGGATGCTATCGGCATTCTGGATCCCGACGAAGTAGCGATGGCTAAGGCGATGCACGTTACCGAGCTGCGGCTGGGCGGCAACTTCAGCTCCTACTACCATTGGCGCGATGGCGTCGGGCCGGCAGACAAGCGCGTAACCATGGAGAACATTGCGTGGGGCATTCCGGAGTACAACAAGTTCGGGACCGATGAATTTCTCCAGCTCTGCGAGCTTATCGGCGCCGAGCCGCAGTTCGACCTGAACATGGGCAGCGGCACGCCCGAAGAGGCCGCAGAATGGGTGCGCTACATCCACGAACATTACAAGCAACCTGTGTTCTACGAACTGGGCAACGAACTTTACGGCCACTGGCAAGTTGGCTATTCGACTGTCGACGAGATCGCTCCACGCACGCTTGCCTTCAGCAAGGCCGTGCGAGCGGTTGATCCCGATGCGCAACTTATCGCAACAGGCCTGGGACCTGTCTCCGACGGAACATGGAACGCGGCGCAGCTGTCAAATCCGGCGAACGCATTTGATTTTCTCTCTCTGCACTTCATTCTCGAGACCAACCATCCCGCGCTGGCATCGGCCAATCCCGACTTCACGGCTGCTGCAGCCTACGCTTTGCCTTATGCTGTGGGACCCTACTTCGACAAGGTGCAGCAGCAGATTGACGGCAGCCCGGACTTTCGCGGCAAGCTGCATCTCGCCGTCACCGAGTGGCTCTTCAACAGCAAAGGCAATGGAGAACGCAACTTTACGGATGAGAGCCCAAGCTGGATGAACGAGGGCGGCGCCGTGATGGCAGCGGGTTTTCTGAACACGCTGCTGCGTCACGCCAGCGAGATTAAGATCGCCGACATGACCGGCATCATGGAGTTCGCCGGCATATGGAAGCGCCGCGAGCAGGTCTACGCCGTTCCCGCGTACTACGTCTTCAGAATGTATACGGCCGTAAAAGGCGATACGGTGCTGCCCGTCAGCACTGACTCAGGCACTTACAACGTTTCCGGCGGCATTCGCCCGCTCGATCATGTCGACGACATTCCTTATATTGACGTGGTTGCGACTCTTAGCTCCGATGCTACAACCGTCACACTTCTCTGCGTCAACCGGAGCCTCGATCAGGACATGACTACGAATTTTGACCTCGGTGGGCGCCAGGCCACAAGCCCGATCCGCGTGGAGCAAATTCGTGCAGTGAGCCGTTATGAAGTAAACGACGAAGTGGAGCCAAACCACGTCGTCCCCCAGGAGAGTACGATTGCCGCGCCCGCGCAAGGTCCATTGTCCATAATCCTCCCCCATGAAAGTGTCACGGTGCTGCGCGTGCCGACCAAATAGGCCGCCATAACATTTGGGACTCTGGGCAAAGGTGTTCTGGCAACGATTGCAAGCGTTCGCGCACTGCATGTGAGGGAAGGGCGAGAGCTGCCCGCGCAGCAGTTCCGGGATCTCTGTGGTGGTACGTCTTCGTTTCTTTTGAGGGCATTTGTTTCGACTGGTTTTGATTCGGCCAATTCCCGCATCAATGGATCGGCTGGCGCTGATTACTTCTTCCCTCGCATAAAGTAACTCAGTGCCGAAATAACCGGTTATCCGATTGATATCTTAGGTCTTGCAGATTCGGGACGAGTGCACGGCCGGGGCAGGAATAAATCGCTTTTCCCTTGACATCGGCAGTTTTGGTACATATACTTCGACCCGCCAAAGAAAGGCAATCGGAGCCCGTGTGATCTTGTCGGAGCGGCATATTCTGCTGAAGCGGAGAATATTCAGACCGGCGGGGGCAAATGTGTCGGATATCTCAACCTGGTCAATGCGGTGATCCGCGAATTTTTGGGAGGCAACATGAGAAATCCGGGTTTTGCGACCAGTGCCGGCAAACGTTTGCCGAGCGAGAATTCACTCGAAGAAGCAATGCCGGCTGTGATGCGCCGCGCCAGGCTCGTACTGGCTTTCATCTTCCTGTCTCTGTTGAGTCCGCTGGCCGGCGCTCAAGTGCTTTATGGCTCCATCACTGGAACGGTGACGGACCCCACCAGCGCGACCGTCGCGGGAGCAAAGGTACAAGCGGTCGAAATGCGCAAAGGCATCCAGGTGGAAACAACCACAGACAGTTCCGGCATCTATCGATTTCCTGAACTATTGCCGGGAGTGTGGAAGATTACAGTATCCGCTGCTGGATTCAGTGAAGCTGCGACCGAGAATATCCAGGTGGATGCAAATACGGTTGTTCGTGAGGACGAAAGGCTGGCAGTCGCCAGCGCGCAGGCCTCAATAACTGTGACGACAGCGCCGCCGGAGTTGCAGACCGACCGCGCGGACGTGCACATGGACCTTTCCACGGCTGAACTGCAGGAACTGCCGACGATCTCCTCTGAGGGGAAGAACTTCCAAGATCTGCTTCGCATCATTCCCGGCGCGAGTATTCCGCTGGAAAGCAATTCAGCCGCAGGCAATCCTTCGCGCGGCATGACGACCAATGTCAACGGCCAATCGACGCAAGGAAACGATACACGCATCGACGGCATTCTGGATGCGTATCCATGGCTGCCGAACAACGTGGCGTACGTGCCGCCGGAAGACTCCATCCAGACGGTCAACATCGCGACCAACTCTTTTGACGCCGAGCAGGGCATGGCGAATGGCGCGGAAGTCAACGTGGAAATGAAGAGCGGCACAAACAAGTTCCATGGTGACGCGCACGAGTTCCACACTGACGACCGGCTGAAAGCTCTCAGTTACTTCAACCCGCCGCCCTGCGCAGCGGGGCAGAAGACGGGGTGCTTCTTCCGTCCGCTGCTGGTCTTCAACCAGCTCGGCGGCGCGGTCGGCGGACCGATCAAGCGCGACAAGCTATTCTTCTTCGGCGACTACGAGGGCACGCGCCAGTCGCTCGCCCCGGCCGGCGGCAACCCGCAGACGGTGCCGTTCAGTGGAATCGAATACGACACCGCCAAAAACGCCGGCTATTTTGATTTCCGCCCGTTTCAAACCGCGGCGTATGGCCTGGTCGACAAGGCAGGCAACCCGGTTCACATCTACGATCCGACCACGGGAAACGCCAATGGTTCGGGCCGCACGCCTATCTCCTGCAACGGCGTCGTGGATACGATCTGCCTCAACCGAGTCGACCCTGCGTCGTTGACCATGGCCTCACTGATTCCCGACCCGACTGCCGGCTACACGACCCTCGACACCAACAACTTTTACGATTCGTCTGTAGGGTTCTTCCATCGCGACAACTACGATGCGAAGATCAATTTCGTGCCTTCGGAAAAATCGACGATCTTTGGACACTTCAGCTTCTCGAACGGGGACATCTATGATCCTCCGTCGCTGGGAAAAGCGGAGGGAAATGCAACCAATGGCGGACAGTTAGGGAACGCCTTCACGCACATTTATGTTATCGGCGTCGGAGCCACCCATACCTTCAATCCCAACCTCCTGCTCGACGGAAATATCGGCTTCACGCGGCAGCACCTCTCAGCTGAGTCGATCGACATTGCATCGGATGGCGCCTACGGCCTCAACACGCTCAAGATTCCCGGAACCAACAACAGCGTCGATCCCAATGACCAGCTTTATTGGGGAATTCCGGCCTTCCAGTTCACCACGTGGACCAATCTCGGTAACCCCAACACCGGCAATCCCTTCGAATTCCGCGACAATCAGTACGTCGCGAATGGAAATCTCACCTGGATCAAAGGGCGCAGCCAGTTCCGCTTTGGCGGCGAATGGGACCACACGCAGTTGAATCACTTCCAGCCCCAGGGCGGCTCGTTCCAAACAGCGCGCGGCTCGTTTGGGTTCAACGGGAGCGGATACAGCACCGAGCTGGCGACCTGCCCCAACGCGACCACCGTGACGGGATGCGCGGCAGCAGATGCGCCGACCAACCTGCAGTGGAACTCGTATGCCGACTTCCTGCTCGGTCTGCCCTGGCAGGATGGGAAAGCGGTGCAGGATACCGATCCCATCGCGCTGCGCTGGAACGAATGGGCGGTCTACGCGCGTGATCAATGGCAGGCCACGCCACAACTCAGCCTCAACTTCGGCGTGCGCTGGGAGTTCTACCCCATGGCGTACAGCGATCATGGCAAAGGCGCACGTGTACTCGACCCGTCGACCATGCAGGTCTTGATCGGCGGGTACGGCTCGGTTCCAAAGAATGACGGCGTGCAAGTGGGTTACGGAGAGTTTTTGCCGAGAATTGGAATTGATTACCGAGTAACCGAAAAGACGGTTGTGCGTGCCGGTTTTGGAATCAGCTCTGACAGCAACAACTGGCGGTACTTGAGGAACGACTACCCGGCCGACACGATTTCCACCTTCAACGGGCAGCAAAGTGGCGGAACCACAAGCGGCAGTCCATTCTCTGCTGGATCGAGCTTGACTGGGCTGAACGCCACCGGGCCTTATTCGTATTTGCCCACCGGCATCCTGTTGATTCCGACGCCGAACCTCAGCACTGGCTCTATCCCGCTTCCGAACGGCGTGACAACCAACACCATCGGTAACTATCCGAGCTTCCGCCGCGGCTATATCTACTCCTACAACCTCACCGTGGAACAACAGTTCGCGGGATTCGTCGCCGATCTCGGATTTGTCGGCGACAATGAGATTCGTCCGATTCTGAATCTGAATATCAACCCCGGGCCTCCGGGGGGCGGCGTGGCGGCGGACTTGCTCAACGCAAAATTCGGGGGCAACTGGGGTGCGATTCAAACCCTTATTCCGCTGGGAAATGATTACTACGACTCGCTGCAGGCCAGGCTCACCCGCCGCTTCGGTCAGTCATCAACGATAGGCGTGATCTATACCTGGTCAAAGGCGGAGGATTTCGAAGATAACGAGGAGTTGAATTCGATTACCTGGCCGTGGCCCGGATATTTCGCCAAGAACAAGGCCCTGGCGGGATACGACCGCAAGTATAACTTCGAAACCTACTGGCTCTATGATTTCCCATTCGGTAAAGGGCAGCGCTGGGCGCAACATGGTATCGGATCGGCCTTGCTGGGAGGCTGGACGCTGAGCGGCGTGCTCAGCCGCCTGGCCGGAGATCCGTTTACGATAACCGACACAGCGGATAGTGGAGTATTGAATGCGACCGGCAGCACACAAGTGCCCAACATAGTCGCTCCGATTCAGCTCACCGGGGGCAAGCCCTACCAAAACCCGAGCAATTGCGCGAAGGGCACGAACAGCTGCAGCTACTTCAACATCACGTCTTTTGCGGCAGTGCCGGCAGCATCGGAGCCGCTGCTCGGAAACGCTGGGCGCGATATTATTCGCGGGCCGGGTTACTTCGACATGGACGCCAACCTGTTCCGGAACTTCAAAATCAGGGAGTTCCTGACCTTCCAGTTCGAGGCGGATGCCTTCGGCGTAACCAACACGCCTCACTTCGCCAACCCCGACGCGAATCTTAGCGACGCAAACTTTGGCAAAGTGTCCAGTGAAGTCAACGGCGGCACCAACTCTTCGCTCGGAGACAGCGAAGGCGAGCGGCTCTGGTACTTCGGAGGAAAGTTCATCTTCTGATTAAGTAGAACACCCACCAGGGCGCGCCGCGTTTGCGGCGCGCCCTGCTTTTTGCGCAGACGCGGCTCCAAAGCCCCCGATGGCAGGCACTGTTCGGCATGGATTGCATTCCGCGACACGGCAAGGGCTTACAGAGAAACTCCGCCTCTTACACATTCAAACCTGCAATACGGCCTCTGCGTATGCTGCGCAGAGGCGGAATTCCGCCCGACGCTGGACTACGTATGGGGAAAGAAGCATAATGTCGTGATCAGGGAAGCTGCGGCTTGTTCGCAGTGTTTTGCGCCGCCGAGTAAACATCATCGCGGAGGGACAAACAGTGGA
>JASHVE010000528.1 GCA_030039675.1 Acidobacteriaceae bacterium
GAGGAGCATCGGATAGTTCTTCACCGTCTCCAGCCGCCCGGCGGCGAGCCACAGGAATGTGTCTGCAAGACCCAGCTCCGCTCGCAGCGCCGATCCCGCCTGTTCGTCGGGCCGCCAGTCGTCCACATCTACCCCGTTGTGAAGCACGGCGAGCGTCCTGCGGTTTACGATGTTCACTGCCAGATGGGCATCGGCGACGGACTGGCTCACTGCTGTGACCTGGTCGGGAAGCCAGCGGCTCGCACGGTAACCCAGCCGGCGGCCTAGCGTGCCTGTTGAAGAGCTGTGCAGCGTGTCAACCAGCACGGGTACCGGCGCGAATACACGCGACCAGCGCGCCAGCCATGTTGCATGCGGCAGATGGGCATGAACTACGTCTGGTCTTTCGTGCCGGAGCCAGCGGTTAAACCGCATCCAGCCGCGCGGATCAGCCAACCCTTTGCGCATGCCGAGGCTTCGGACGGTCGTGCCTGTATCGCCCAGTTCACGGGCTGCCATTCGGCCGGAACCCGACAGGGCCACAACGCTGACTCTCCAGCCGCGTTGGCGCAGCCCCGCCGCGAGCAGCATTACGTGCCGCTCGGCTCCGCCAATCCGGTCGAGGGTGGGAATCATCAGCGCTATATGGTTCGAGTCAGGTGGCGCGCAGGTCGAGTCGATGAGCCGCTCGTAGGCTGCGATCGCCGATTCGAACGCAAATTCGTCGATCGCGCTAACGACGTCGGTCTCTGATCTTCGCGCTGGCGGCAAAGAGCGCTCGAAGCGTTGACCGGGGCCGAGCTGGCCAAGCGCTTCAAGCAGGGTGGCCGCGAGTGCCGGGGAACATGCTTCGCGCGCAAGCCACGCGCCTTCGAGCCTGAAAAGCAGATCGACGATGCCGCCCGAGGCCGGCGTAGCCACAATCGGCAGTCCGGCCGCCGCCGCCTCAAGGAGCGCGTTCGGCATGCCCTCGTGATGCGACGGCAGAACAAACAGGGAAGCTCCTGAGTAAAAATCGTAGGGCCGCTCCACATAGCCAGGGAAGCGCACTGCGGCCTCTAGGCCAAGCAAACGGCATTGGGCCTTGAGCGCCGGTTCTTCTGGACCGGAGCCGAGAACAATCAAGTCGGCATTTGGATGCTGCTGCCGCACTGCGACAAGCGCTTGGAGCAGCAGATCGATGCCTTTTTCTCGCGCGAGTCTCCCAACGGTGAGCAGGTGCGGACCGTCCCCGGACCACTGCGATCTCCTGGTGGCCGAAGTCTGACTGGCAGCGCGGATCTCCTCGAAGTCTACCGGGTTCGGCAGAACAGCGATTTGCTTTGCATCAACCTCCAGCGCTTCTGCGAGATCCCAAGCCATGGCCTGCGATTGGCAGATGATTCGGTTTGCGCGGCGATAGAGAAGGCAATACAACCAGCGCGAGTACCAGGGCTGGCCCCCGAAGGTCAGGGATGCGGACACCGTTCCGTTTTGCCGCACCAGTACGCGCGTCCCGCGAGGGAAAAAAGCGCGCAACAGGAGCACGAGAAAATTGAGGTGTGCCATGCTCGAAAGGATCACGTCTGGTTCGAGCCGTCGTACAAGGCGCAATAACCGAAAGGCTGCCGCGCGCACGCGCCGGACACCCAGTGCATGAACAGTGACCCATGGCGGCAGAGCGTCCGCAGCCGTATGGGATTGGGTGATCATCGCCATATGCACGTCGTACTTTTCCCTGGACAGACCTTTAGCCAGGAGCGCCGTGACCTTTTCCGCGCCGCCGCCGCCCAGATGCGGAATCAATAAGAGGACTCTCAGCTTCTGCGCCATCGATCGAATGGAAATTTGATTGTGATTCCCAATATAGGACGGTTTTTTAACTCAAACTAAGATTTGCTCATCTTTTTTAAGTGGCAAATGGTAGAGTTCCTGTCACCACTCCCCGAAAGCTAAAAGTCCCCCAGAAGCGCAGGCTTTGCGATGGCTGCTCCCGCGGTCCGTCAATTCATCGCTTCGTCATCCGGCCCGTCTGCCCGTTGCCCCAAAATTCTCGTGGGTGTCACCCACCCCCAGACGTGCCTTGTCCTCAACAGCCGGTTAAGAGCCTTGCGGGCGGCCGGCTTTCACGTGATGCTGGTTTCGAGCCCAGGGCATCTGCTTAACCAAACTGCTGCCGAAGAAAGAGTGGATGCGGTTGCAATTCCCATGCGCCGCGAGATTGCTCCTCTCGCGGATCTTGTGTCACTGGTCAGGCTTTGGCGGCTGCTGGGAAAGTGCAAACCTGACATAGTCGAATTCAGCACGCCAAAGGCCGGGTTGCTGGGCTCATTAGCAGCCTGGCTGCACAGAGTGCCGTGGCGTGTTTACCTGCTGCGCGGTTTGAAGCTGGAGACCGCGACCGGCTGCAAGCGCTGCATTTTGCTGGCGGCCGAGCGGCTCGCCGCCGCGTGCGCACACGTGGTCCTGTGCAACAGCGAGAGTTTGCGGGCCCGCGCGCTGGCGCTTCGCGTGGCACCGCGCGCGAAGCTTCAGCTGCTGGGCGATGGCAGCAGCAATGGAGTGAACGTCGAACGTTTTTCGCCGGGGCCTGCCAGTGCGCGCGAAGGGCTCGGCTTTTCGACGGAGAACCAGGTGATTGGCTACGTAGGCCGATTGACCCGCGACAAAGGCGTGCCAGAACTGATTACGGCCTTTGAGACGATTTTGCAGGCTGAGCCTACGGCACGCCTCTTGCTGGTTGGATGGTTCGATCAGGCGGAGGATGCGCTCGAAGATGAGATCCGCATGCGCATCGAAGGCCATCCCGCGATCCGTCTCACCGGCTTCGTGCAGGACACTGCGCCGTATTACCGAGTCATGGACGTCATGGTCCTTCCCACCCGGCGGGAAGGATTTCCGAATGTGGTGCTCGAGGCCGCGGCTACAGGAGTGGCCGTGGTGGCCACGAACGCGACGGGATCGCGCGATTCTGTTCTGCCCGAGGTGACCGGCCTGCTGATTCCTCCCGGAGACCCAGCCGCGATCTCTGACGCGGTGCTGCGGCTGCTTCGCGATCCCGAACGGCGCCGTCAGATGAGCAAGACCGCCCGCGCCTGGGTCACGGAGCACTATGCGGATGACCGCGTTCTGGACGCCGTGACGGGTTTTTATCGTGGTATGTTGCCGTCGCAACCAGCCGTCCAGATGCCGGTTTTATGAAGTCCCTGATTCTCCAGGGAACAGCTCCGGTTGGCCTTCGTCCAGGGCCGGTGCGGGAGGGCGCCGCCGCGATGCGCCGATGAGACTCAACACCTCGAGATCCTGGATCGACTGACGAGGGACGTAAATTCTCTGGGTATTGGAGCGTGTGTCGGGCGGAATGAGAAGCAGTCCAGCTCCCTCGACGAGCGACCGGTCGTTGGCGGCCAACCCCTCCAGCTCATCGCCGTCGGCAAGCTTCAGACGCAGCCACAAGCCCGCGGTACGGGGACGGAGGGAAAAGCGCTTGCGGAGGAGCCGCTCGGGGTTGGCCTGGTCGGTAGATGCCGAGGGAAGGTCGCGCACGTAACAGACCCACTTCACCTGCTGCCAGGTCACGCGAAGAACCTTGCCGGTCAGGTCAAGGATCTCCAGTTCCGCCGGATCCCGGCCAAGTTCACTGCCTGCGTAGCCGGCAAGCCAGTCCCGGGAGAACTTGCGTACGATCACCGGTTTGCGCGCGGAAGCCATCGGATTGGATTTTCGCATGGAGAATCGGCCCAGCTGCCGGATTGTGAGCATCTGACGCTTATTGATCACTATTGCTGGCTCTTGGCGAGCCGCATCTGGGTTGGAGTATTGATTCAATGGGCGCAAGAGACGCAATCTCTTCGCGTTAGGCCTAGCAATGCGGCGCAGGTTGTGTTAATGTACTGGTTTGCCGGTGCCGCCAATTTACCTGATAAGAGCAACAACATCAGGCACTTGGAGGTGAGTCCGGTCGGCAAAAGCAGGAACACGGATGCCCGATTACATCTATCTCCTGGAGAACCGGCTTTCGACTGACCAGCGGAACGCGCTTGATAAGCTGCGTGAGGCTGCGCGGGAGGCGGGAACGATTCTTTTTCTTGTTGGGGATGCGGTTCGCGACCTGACCAGCGGGCACGCTGTGCATGAACTTGAAGTCGCGATTCATGGAAACGCACTCAAGTTAAAGAAACCGCTGGAGAAACTTGGCGGGAAAGTGTGGGGCGAGGACGAGGCTTCACGCAGCCTCTATCTCTGCTTTCCAGGAACTGTGCGCGTGGATTTGATCAGCACGCACCGGGTGGAATATCCCAAGCCCGGGCAGCCGATCTTCCATCCCGCGTCGATCCAGGATCATCTCCGGTATCGGGACTTTACCGCAAATGCCATGGCCATCTCGTTGAACGAGGGTTCTTTCGGGCTACTGATGGACCCGCTCAATGGAGCGGCCGACATTGAATCGCGGACGCTCCGCCTGGTTTCCAATTACGGCTTCATCGAGGAACCCGCTCTGCTGATTCGCGCGACGCGCTACCGGGCCCGGCTTGGTTGGGAGATGGAATCTAGAACCCTTGCCCGCTTTGACAATGCCAAGTCGGAGGGAACGATCGAGTGGTTATCCGCCCATGCGCGCAGCCAGGAACTGGAGCAGATCGGGCACGAAGAAGATGGTTTGAAAGTGTTGCAAGCTCTTGAAAATGAAGGATGGATGAAGTTCCTCTATCCGGCATGGACGGTTTCGAGGGCCGACGAGGAGAAGCTGAGGGCGCTACACGAACTGGCTGTGGAGCTGCTGGTGCAGGGAGTCCATGCTGATACCTCAGCCGCGCAGATGCAGCTGCTGACGGCGAAAATGGCGCCCAAAGATCTGGCCGGCCTTAAACGGCTGCTGCTTCGGCCGGGCTTCGTAGAAGAGTGGAACAGCCTTGACGATCTGGCTGCGGGCTTTGCGAAGATGCTGCTGGCGAAACAGAATCTGACTCCTTCCGCAAGCTTCAAGCTCTTCACGAGTTATGACCCGGAAGCGGTTCTCTGGCTTGGATTTACAAGTAAAGTTGCGGCTGTTCAGGAGCGCTACCACCTGTTCCTGAAAGTGTGGCCAGAGGCGCGCCAGCGGGTTCCGTATGCTCTGATGCAGGAGATGCGCATTACACCTGAACTATCTGGTCACGCCGATCTGGTTCAGGCTATCTTCCTGGAATTGATCGACGGACGTCTCACCACGCCAGAGGAGATGCGCGCCTATTTGGAGCCGCATTCTCCGCCTGCACCGCCTCCGCAGGTAAACGTCAAGAAAACGCGCGCCCGGCGAGGTGCTGATGCCAAGCTCAAGCGGCAGTCCTACGACGAAGACGAGGAAGCCGAAGAGGCAGCTGGCGGCGATGAGGATTTAGACGACATCGGCGGCGATGAGGACGAGATGGATCTCGGCCTGAGCCTTCCCAAGGGCGATTTGGAGGAGGAACCCGCCGAGGAGGAAGAAGAAGTTGATGTGGAGGCGGAAGCTGAGCCGGCGGCTGCGAAACCGTCTGCGAAAACCGGCGGGGCCAAGCTGGCGGAGAAAGCCGCAAAGCGTCCGGCGGCTTCAGGAGAAAAGAGCCCTGCCCCGCAGGCTGTGGAAACGCCAGCCAAGCCTGCAAAGGCTGGACCGGCGGCGCAGCCAAAACCCGAAGTTAAGCCAAAATCTGCGCCTGCATCAAAATCCGCGGCCAACGGATCGAAGCCGGCGCCTGCCGCGCATCCGGCCAAACACGCGGCAGCTAAGGTTGCGGCTCCGCCGAAAAAGGCACCCATCGCACCGTCTGCTAAGAAAACTGTAAAACCGGCGGCGAAGCCCGCGCGAAAGGCGGCCGCTAAAGCCCTCGCAAAGCCTGCGGGCAAGATTCACCGCAAGGCAGCCCCCGTGAAGATAGCTCCGGCGAAGGCTAAGCCGGCACACGCGACGAAGTCCAGCAAGGCGCATCCGCCCGCCGCGAAAAAGCACGCCGCGAAACCGGCAAAGAAGCGCTGAAAGAATGCTCCCGGTTCGGAGAACGCACGCGTGCGCTTCACATGAGTCTGTGGATACGTATACGGCGTCTCGGCAAATGGCGTAGGGTCTTTGCCGGAGTGCGAGGTCCTCGCTTTCTGTTGGTTGCGCAGGCTTGATCTCGTGGCTTCACGCTGCAGCATTTCCAAAAAACGCTACAACGGCTATTCCCGGAACCGCTTGACCTGTCCAAAGCGGAGTCTTGCGCCCGTGCCATGGACTCTTCGTGGAGTCTACCGGACTGTCTGGAAACCCCAGATTTTTCCTCGCCTGATTGCCGCTTCCCATTCCGCGGTGCCAGGTATGCGCGCAGAGCGGGCAACCATCCGATTCTTTCCACTGCAAGTAACCCGCCGTCGCAAGGTTGCATCTTTTCTATCATGCGCTGTTGATAGCGGCCCGGTCGATCTATGTGTGTCCAT
>JASHVE010000529.1 GCA_030039675.1 Acidobacteriaceae bacterium
CGTAGGAACGAATGGCCCGAGCAGGCGCGCACAGATATTCGCGTGAAAGCCGTGACTGTGGATGAGGTCAGGACGAAGATCGCGAAGATAGCGGCGCGCGCAGATGAGCGCGGAGAGAACACTCAGCGGATCTTTGCGCATGTCGAGGCGAAAGACAGGGAGCGTTGTCGGCCACTCTTCGGCGAGGCGAGGACGCAGAGTAAAGACGGCAACAGCGTGGCCGCGTTCGCGCATGCGTTCGGCGAGCGCGAGCGTCAGGCGCTCGGCGCCGCCAATGCCGAGCGAGATCAGCATGTACACGATGCGCATCGAGTCCACAGTCTATGGGGAGATTGTGGAAATGATAGCGCACTGAATCAGCCTTTGCGGTCGGGGGCGAAGCGGTGCGCAAGCAGCGTGTCGACGGCGACCCATCCGGGACCAAAGACGAGGATAAGCAGTGCGGCGAACCAATAGGTGTACGGCGTTGCGCCGTAGAAGTCGCTGGGATTGGACAGAATGTGGAAGAAGTTGGTGCGGTCGTCGGGGACGCTCAGGTAAGCCATGGTCATGTTGACGAAGAGAACGAGCGAGACCAGGCGTGAGGCAATGCCGAATGTGAAGAGAAAGCCTCCAACCAGCTCGATCAGTCCACACAGGGTCGCCGTAGCATGCGGAGCAGGTAGATTGAGCGAGGTGAAGAACTCCGTCACGCGGGCCAAGTGTGTGAGCTTGCCGTAACCGTCCTGCATGAACTGAATACCCCAATAGATGCGAATCGCCAGTAGCAGCGGACACTGCAGGCGATTGAGGAGGCGGGTGAAGAGCGCATAAGCGGCAATGATGGTGGACATGTTCCTCCTCATGTTCGGTGAACGAATATCCCGAAAGGCAGGTGCTTCGAGTTCAGGTACTCAGGACGACCATTTCTTGGATCAAGAAGCTGCAGACTCAGCCGTGCAGATCCAGCCCAGCTCTGACCAGTCGGCGAACCACGCCTGCACGCGTGCGGTGCGGCGGGTCTCCGGAATTGCTGAATTCGCAAGCGCACCCTCGAGGGCCTTGCCGAGCGGCTGTCCTTCGCGCAACGCGGCGAGCAGCAGGAATTCCTCGTGCGCGAGACGGCGATAGTACACGGAATATTCGACGCGATGCGCGGCAAGCCAGGTCGGCCGCCGGCGCAGTCTGGGTAGCTTGACGGGTGCTGCGCTCTCCTCTTCGTGCTCGACGCCGGCTTCACTCGTTTGGCGCTTTTCGCGCTGGTGCAGTGAGAGAACGAGATTGTCGGCCGGATAGTTGAGGGCCATGAGCTGGAGATGCGGCTGTAACGTGAGATGCGATGACGCATCGATAACGGCGATCTGGGGAAGGGTGAGCGGGGTGCGGTCGGCCGAATCGAATGCTTCGACGAAGGCCCACTCGATACGCGCGACATCGACGGCTAACGCATGGCGGCGCCCGGCAAACTCGGGATGGGCGGCCAGCCAGTCGGCGAGCTTCGAGCCGAGATTCCGCAGCGTGAAAGAGTGGCTGGGATGCGCGGTGAGATACGCCACGGAAAGCGCGTCGAATCGCGCGCTGCCGACCACCGCACGCAGAGCAGGAAAGTCCTCGGCGAGCGCGCCGAGCACACGGAACCAGTATTGCCGGTTGTAGATCTCAAGGCGCTCGAAGGGGGTAAGGCGGCTGTTGGGCGCGATGAAGGATGCGGCAAGATCTGTCATCGCGCGGCCGTCGGGCGCATGCTCGCGCATGCCTTCCTCATCCGTCAGCGGCTGCATGACCGCCGCAGCCATTGCGCGCTGGATGGCTTCAAGGTTCATGACGCAGCCTCAACGAGCTCCGGTGTGGCGCGGTGCAGATAGCGATTGGCTTTGAGGGCCTCGGCGTGGACCTCATCGAAGCTGGGAATATGATCGTCCCACTCCAGTAGCGTAGGCGTGGGGCCGCAGCGCTCGGTGGCCCGGCTGTAAAGACCCCACACCGGATCGATCACCGGATGGTCGTGGGTGTCGAGGATGTATTTCTCATAGCGCGAGTGGCCGGCGATGTGAATCTGCGCCACGCGATGTGCTGGAACCGCGTTCACATACTCAAACGGGTCGAATTCGTGATTCATGGCCGAGACATAGATGTTGTTCACGTCGAGAAGAATGCCGCAGTCGGCGCGCTCGACCACTTCGTTGAGAAACTCCCACTCGGTCATCTCAGAGGCGGTGAAGGCCGCGTAGGAGCTGACGTTCTCGACAGCGACTGGAATCTCGAGATAATCCTGCACCATGCGAACGCGCTCAACGGTGCGATGCACGGCTTCCCAGGTATAGGGCAGGGGAAGAAGGTCGTGCGTGTAGGTGCCGTCGACCGAGCCCCAGCAGAGATGATCGCTGAGCCATGGGGTCCTGGTGCGGCGGACAAGCTGCTTGAGCCGGCGCAGGTGTTCAGGATCGGGTGCGGTGACGGAGCCGAAGTACATTGAGACGCCGTGCTGGACCACCCGATACTGCTCGAGAATACGGTCGAGCGTGGCCAGCGCGCTGTGGTTGGCAAGCAGATACCGCTCCGCCTTCTTCGCCTCGGCGTGCACCTCGTCGAAGCTGGGGATGTGGTCGTCCCATTCGAGCAGCGTCGGCGTCGGCCCGCAGCGCTCGATCGCCCGCGCATACAGCTTCCAGACCGGATCGATCACCGGGTGGTCGTGCGTGTCCAGGATGTACTTTTCGTACTTCGAGTGGCCGGCGATGTGAATCTGCGCGACGCGATGGGCCGGCACGGCGTTCACGTAGTCCATGGGGTTGAACTCGTGATTCATGGCCGAGACGTAGATGTTATTCACGTCGAGCAGGATGCCGCAGTCGGCGCGTTCGACGACTTCATTCAGGAACTCCCACTCCGTCATCTGCGATCCGGTGAAAGCGGCATAGGAGCTGACGTTTTCGACGGCGACGGGGATTTCGAGATAATCCTGCACCTTGCGGACACGTTCCACGGTGCGCTCCACAGCCTCCCATGTGTAGGGCAGCGGAAGCAGGT
>JASHVE010000530.1 GCA_030039675.1 Acidobacteriaceae bacterium
GATTGCGCCGGCTGCCGGCTTTTGCGTGGCCGCCTGCGAAAGCGACAGCGCAATCTGGTGCAGCAGATTCGAGGCCTGATCGCGAGCAATCGATTCAGGGCGCTGCAAGATATCCGACGCGGCGGTGTGAAGATCGATCAAACTGCGCAGGTTTGCACCGTTGACACAGCCCCAGCCCACATCTGACGCATTCATGCCTTCGGTGTATTCGAGCAGTATATTTTCAGTAAGCGCCGATGCCGTGCTCAAAGGGCCGCGCAATTCCGCAAGGTGATTTGCACTCCCGATGTATCAGCAACGAATATGCCTCGATCTGGCCCCTTCATTGCAAAATGAATTGGGGAGAAACCAGACTGTTCCTCCCCATTGCCACCGGAACCAACAATCCCGCCTGTAGGCGAGCGTGCCGATTATCTGGCCGATATTCGTCTGTCTGGTCGCCTGGGCGTTGGAGTCGGTGAGCCGCGCTACGCCGAAGTCGAGAATCTTCGGCTGCCCGTCTTCGCCCACGATAATATTGGCCGGCTTCGGATCGCGATGGATGAGCCCGCGCTGATGCGCGTGCTGCACCGCATCGCAGACCTTCGCAACAAGTTCGAGACGCTGGCGCACGTTGAGCTTTTGCTCGTCGCAGTACTTGAGCAGTGTCTCGCCTCTTACCAGTTCCATGGCGAAATAGGGCTGCTGTCCCAACGGCGTCTCCGCCGAGCCCGCGTCGTAAATCTGCGCAATGCCTGGATGCTGCAGCCGACCAAGCGCCTGCGTCTCGTTCTCGAGCGGCGCAGCATCTCGCCGGTGGCGAATCCGGCGCGGATGACCTTGAGGGCCACAGTGCGTTTCGGAGAGTCCTGCTCAGCCTCGTAGACCGCGCCCATCCCGCCTTCCCCGAGTAGTCGAATAATGCGATAGCGGCCGATCGCAGAAGGCAGAGACTGCGCGCTCTCGCCGGCCAGCGCCCCAACGCCGATGGTTGGGTTCCCATTCTCAGCCATGAAGGTGGGAGCGTTGTGGTCGGTCATGAATTTCCCTTCCGCAGCGACAACAAGAGATCGAAAAATGGAGGATGGCACTGAGGATAGGATTTTTGCATCTGAGCGTCAATAACCGACGCTGCGTTCTGCCGTCGATTCAGCTTCGATTGAACGCTCCAGGGCAAATTACTCATCCAGCTTGCCTTGCGACCGAATCGAGAATACGTGCCCGGAAACGGGCCAGGATTCCGCGATCCGCCTGGACGTAAGTCGCCGACGCGTCCTCGTGCCTACCGCTCGGTGTGCGTTCAAGCATGAGAGCGGTTCGGCCGTTACACGGACATGTGAACAGCTCTTCGATCCTCAAAGCCAGAACGTCGACGCGTGATTTGGCGATGATGCGCTCGTCGACTATTCGTCTAGGGTCGCGAGACGGAAGCCCATTTGCCGGTACTTTCTCCGCATTCAAACCGGAAACCATTCTCGATGGGTGATATGTTCACAACTGCCGACTCATTAGGGAGACGCGATCAAATTACGGTCCAATAGACCGCAAAGCGATCCCAGCTCTGATTGAGCGGTTTCAGAGTGACATTCTCTGGTTGGCCAATGGTGCAGAACTGAACGCCATGGCCTGGGACTCGCCGCATCCAGGCTTCAGGGTCCGGGCCCTTTGCTTTGAGCGTAGGGACCGAGAGCGGCGGTAGCTCCTGAAGTTCGGGCCCCTGATTGTGCATCAGCGAGTCGTCAATGCCGTCGCGTGGGAATTGCCCAGCAAGCACAATCGGACCTAAGAGGAACGCCTGTTTAGAGGGATCGTCGCGGAGAGATTCGGAGGTGAGGCGCATTGGGGTCGTGAATTCGATGCGATCGCCCGCTTTCCACACGCGGCGAACCGAAAGATAACTGCCTGGAGAGGATGTAACTGCCGTCTGCGTTCCGTTGATCGCAAGGGAAACGTCAGGCGTGGTCCAAAATGGCACTCTGAGATTCACTGTGATGGCTTGTGAGGGAGCCGCCTCAACAGTGATCAGGGTACTATCGGAATCGGGAAAGTCGGTGGTCTGTGAGAGGTTGAAACCGCTCTGCTTCCAGTTCAGCCGCGAAGCGACGAAGAGATTCACATAAACTTCGTCGTCATTACTATAAAAGTAAATCGTGTCGTTCAATCTAGCAAAATCTTCGAGTGCGGTGCCTGTGCAGCACCAGAAGGTTTCATCTTCTGTACAAAGCGTCTTCCAGGCGCCGGGCGACATGGAAAGAAAGTAAGTCGTCAACCCGGTTCCCGGTTGGATTGCGCCGAGGCGATGATTGAACAGGTTGCGCTCGTAGTAGTCGATGTAACGCGGGTCGGCCGTCCATGCATAGAGGCGGCGCGCGAGCTTCATCATATTATAGGCGCAGCAGCACTCCTGATGATGGGAACTCGCCTGCATCTCCAAAGCCAGATGGTTTGCATTGGCCAACCAGCTTTCGGTGTTGCCCGACCCTCCGGTTGTGTAGGTGCGCGAGGCCGCAATGGTCTCCCAGAAGAACTCCGCCACATCTCTGAATCGCGCATCGCTGCTGAGTTCATAACGCCGCGTTGCTCCAACCACCTGCGGCATGTGCGTGTTGGCGTGGAGCCCTTTCAATTCGTCCTGGCGAAGCGCAAGCGGCGTGAAGAAGATTTTTTTAATGAAACGATCTCCGGTTCGCGCCCAGCAATTGTCTGTTGTCACTTCGGCAAGATAATAGAGCACATCGTTCATTCCGCCGTATTCGGTATTCAGAATATCCTGCATGTGCTCTTCGGGCTTACTGGCAGTCCATGCGTCTACCCAGCCTGCCAATTTAAGCAAGACATCGAGCGCCTGCGGGTTTCCCGCGTCGACATGCATGTCGAGCAGCCCCGCCATTATTTTGTGCAGAGTGTAAAACGGGGCCCACACCTTCTCACGCCTATCGAGCCTGTCAAAGAATTCCGTCGGGAACGCGCTGACGTAGCCATCGTTGCCCAAACTTCCCTGGCACTCGGCGATTCCAACTACCAGTTCGTCGGCCTTTAATCTAATCGCCTCGTTTCCGGTGGCGGCATACAAATGTGCGGACGCAGAAAGATAATGACCAACAAAATGTCCGCGGAGTTCGGAGTGCGGCGCTTCCCACCCGCCAAGGGGTTTTGCCTTTGACTCGAGGCCCGCGTTCACGCGAAAGTTGTGAAGCAGGCGGTCATTGGCCAGACGCATCATGTACCCTTGATTCCAGTCGCGTGCATCTTTGAGCGGGCCGGCTTCAAGCTGAACATCGCCGAGCGGAAAGGGCAGCAGTTTTGTATCCGTCTCTTTGCGCTCGAAAACAAGCATGCCAGCAAACGGCGCCGGCTCATTAATTGGCGGATGCATGTTATACGCCGCGGCGCTCTTTGGAGGATGCTGCGCTAGTTGGGACGATGGCGTCTGCTGCGGCTGCGGCATGAGATCGGCTGGAAGCGTGATGGCGATGGGGGCCATTACAGCCGCCTTTGTAAACTGTCTGCGGTTCATTCAGTCGTTCCTCTTAACTCCGTTCCGTGAAAGAAAGGTGCATGCTTCGTGCATTGTGTCCCATTATGCAGCCTGATCGGACACACGAAAATCTCGCTTCGTTATTGGGAGTCTGCTTGTATTTGCCACTCAGTTGGCCCGCTAAGACCATTGGCGTTGCGCAACCCTTCGGCCATGACCGCGAGAGCTGTGAATGCAAGAAGCAGCGCCCAGTACTCGCGCTCAAATTTGCGCGACTAGCCTGCGGACATGTACTTGCGCAAGCGCCGAACTTACTTCTCCTGACGTTCATCCCAATTGTTGCCATGCATACACATCGTAGCCGGACGCGCTGGTTACACTACCCTTTCCTTTGTGCCAGTTCAGTCGCATCATGCTTTGATCATGGATCAACTCAAAGGGAAGCGAGCCATCGCCATAAACGCGTGCCGTGATGCGCCGCGATTCGGGCGATCCGGCGAACTGCCCCACATCCGCCCACGGCACGATGCTGCCGGCTTTCACATACACGGGAATTTTTTCCGTCGATGCCGGTACGCTCAATTGTGAGCCGCCCTTGAACGCGTTGCCGGTCCAGAAATCGTGCCAATCGCCCTCGGGAAGCACGACCTGGCGCGAGGGTTCTCCCGCGAACAAGGGAGCCACCATCATGCGATCGCCGATCATGTACTGATCGTCGACCGCGTAGAGGCGCCTTTCACCGGGAGCGTCTAGTACAAGCGCGCGAAAAGGCGGAATTCCCTCCTCAGCGTAACGCTGGAAGGCGGCTGTGAGATACGGAACCAGTTGCATTCGCCACGCGATGACCTCGCGGCAGCGCGCCTCGAGTTTCTGCCAGCCATCGGCAAGCTGGCCGGCATTGTTGAGACGCCGGTTGATCTGCTTCCACGGAGGATTCACGATGTACCAACCGTTGACCATGGCGAGGGGCGAGAACACCACGCTCTGGAGACGGCGAATGAGATCTTCCTCGCTGACCGCGTCGCGCACCTCAGGGCACCACAGCAATCCAGCGAACCCTGAGTTCACGAGTGCCCGGATATAATCCCGGTGCGCGTACAGGTCGCTGTATAGAACAAAAGGATACGGAGCGGCCAGCGCTCCGCTCGAACGGACCAGATTATATGTGGACTGATTGCGGTTGCGATATTCGTTCCAGAGGGCCATCTGATAATGCATTCCGAAAGTGTTGTGCATCTGTTCGCCGTCAATACCCGATGGGAATTTGCTGCACTCAGGGAACGACCACCCGCCGGTGTAATCGGAGTTATCGCATTCATCGAGTTTGAATCCGCTGATTCCCGCGTCAATGAAGGTTTTTCCGTGATATGTGCCGAAGGCGGCACGCGCAGGCTCGCCGGCAAAGTCTGGAACGAGGCCGCCCCACACGCCATAGTCCCCGGATCGCGGTGCGATTTCAGGAAACAGCGGCGACGCGGGATGAGTGAACGCGTGTTCCCAGAGGTTGATTTTGTAATTCATCCCCTGCGCGAAACTCACAAAGCCCTTCGGGTCGGGAAACCGATCCTCGTTCCATTCGAAGGTGCAGGAGTAGGCGTGCGTCTGCCAGCCCGTTTCCAACCCGATCACGTCGCACGGTATTTTACTCTCGCGGAACTCACCCCCCAGCGCGAGCGTGGATCGCTGGGTACCGCGCGCATCCATCCTGTACCAGAAACCCAGACCCCACTCCGGTGGTACGAAGCCACCGCCGGAAAACATGTTGTACCGACGCACTGCGTCGATCATTTGCGGACCGCCAAACAGGTACACCTCAACTCCGTCGGCATTGGGCACTTCTACCGTGACCTGTCCGCTGTCGCCGTCGCGAATGCCGTGGGTATAATCCGGGTCGGGGTTAGTGCCGCCAACAGAATCGAGGGAATCGACGGCGTGCGCAGGTTTGGGACGCGCGTCGCCGAAGTAAAAGGTTGCGTAGCGCGACGTGTCGACCAGGATGCCGATACCTTCTGTGGTGACGTAAAAAGGCACGGGCGCGTGCGAATCGCCTGTGTCGAACTTCGGATCGGCATTCACGCGCGCAATTTTCTTTTTCCCGCGTTGCGCAAACGACAGAAACTGCAGCCCAAGCCCATAGAACTGCTCATTGGGCCGCAGAGGCAGTTGCACAATGCATCCGCGTTGCGTAATCC
>JASHVE010000531.1 GCA_030039675.1 Acidobacteriaceae bacterium
ACCGTCTGCCACGCGCGCGCTGCGGATGAGAAGATCCGGTTTTAACATCTCCGCGCCATCCCGATATAGGCTAGAACCATTGCGTCATCCCGTTCTATCATCTTCTGGTTGCGGAGCGTCTTTCAATGTCTCAGGCTAAGGTCCAATCCTCTCCGGCGGAAGCGCTGAACCACTCCATGGTTTCCCCGTTAGACAAAGGAATCGGACCTTTGGAGCGCGCGCTGGGTGCGGAGCAGGTTGCGTCGCTGGGATGGAACCTGCTCAAGGAGGATCTCAGTCTTCCCGCCGCCGTGCTTTACCGGGACAAGCTCGAGCACAACCTCCGCTGGATGCAGCAATTTATCGATGCGTACGGCGCGCGCCTCGCGCCGCACGGAAAGACGACCATGGCGCCGCGGCTGTTCCAGATGCAGTTGGAGGCTGGCGCGTGGGGCATTACCCTGGCTACCGTACAGCAGACGATGGTGGCCTACCATCACGGCGTGCGACGCGTGCTGATGGCGAACCAGCTTGTGGGCAGGCAGAACATGGCCGCGATCGCGCGGTTAGTCGAAGATCCTGGATTTTCCTTTTATTCACTGGTCGACTCGGCGGAGCTGATCGAGCAGTTGGGTGCGTTCTTTTCTGCGCGCGGGCTGCGGCTGCAGGTGCTGCTCGAGTTGGGAACCATGGGAGGCAGAAGTGGAATCCGCGACGAGGCGCAGCTCGAATCCGTACTGGCGGCTCTGTCGCGTTGGCGGGAGACGATAGCGCTGTGCGGTGTCGAGGTGTACGAGGGAATTTGCAGCGACGAGGCCGCGGTGCGCACGTTCCTCGAGAGGGCGGTGGACGTGACACGCCGCGTGTCGGGCGAGAAGCGGTTTGAACAGCAGCCCATTCTGCTCTCCGGAGCCGGTTCCATCTGGTACGACGTGGTGGCGGAGGTCTTTTCCGCCGCCGGTTTCGGCAAGAGCGTTGAAATCATTCTGCGGCCCGGCTGCTATCTTACGCACGATGTAGGAGCTTACCGGCAGGCGCAGGCGCGGATTCTGGAGCACAACCCTGTTGCCCGGCGCATGCATTCGGGGCTGATTCCGGCGCTTCATGTCTGGGCGTATGTACACTCAATCCCCGAGCCGGAGGTTGCGATCGTGGGCCTGGGCCGGCGCGACGCGGCCTTTGATTCCGGCCTGCCCACTCCTGCTCTGCACTTCCGGCCAGGTGATCAAGCACCTGCGCCGGCTCCGTCGCACTGGACGCTGACCAAGATCATGGACCAGCACGCCTACCTGAAAGTCTCCAGCCAGGACCGCTTACGTCCGGGAGACATGATCGGTTTCGACATCTCGCACCCGTGCCTCACCTTCGACAAGTGGCGGGTTCTGCCTGTGCTGGATGGCGAATATCGCGTTGTCGATGTGGTGCAGACCTTCTTCTAGCCGTAAAAGTTCGACACCTACGTTTAAGACGTCATTCGCTGCTATGGCAATCGAAATATGACGTGCATCCGGCCCCTCGCCCGGCCAGGCTTTCTCAACACTCTTCTTTCCTCCAGGACGACGTTGCGCCGTCATCTTTGAATGTCCAGGAAATTCAGAAGATTTCACTTGCATTTGAGTTTTTGCGTCTCTACAGTCCACTCGTTCAGATTGGAAATAACGTTAATTTTTCGCCTACAAAGTACAAAGTTTCATAGCCAAGAGCGGGGATCATCCCGGTGGTTCCCGCTCTTCTTTTTTTCTCCCGGCGATCATCCGCTCTACAGCTTCGAGCAGTGAGTTGCAGCGGCAATCCGCCAGTTCCTCGGCCTTTTCGGCGCCTGGCGCACGATTCCCTGCTGGGCCGGCGATGAGAATGGTCCTCATCCCCAACCGGCGGCCGAACTCCATATCGACGAGAGAATCGCCCACCATCACACTCTTCGCCGCGGAAAGATCTTTGAAGTCGGCGGCCGCCTGTTCGAAGAGGCCGGGCAGCGGCTTGCGGCAGTTGCACTGGCCGCGATCGTGCGGGCAGATGTAAAACGCGTCCAGGTGCGCGCTGTGTTCGGCGAGGAGCCGCTGGAATTTTTCGTGGATCGCTTCCACGTCCGCCGCCCGGTACAGGCCCAGTGCCACGCCGCGCTGGTTCGTCACCACGATCGTACGCAAACCTGCCCGGTTGAGCCTGGCAATCGCTTCGGCCGCGCCGTCCAGTGGATGGAAGTCCTCCCAGCGGAAGACGTACTCGCCCTCAGGAGCTTTTTCGTTCAACACGCCATCCCGGTCAAGGAAGACTGTTTCCACCGAACCCCAATTGTCCATTGCGGTTATCATAGCAACCCACCTCGCGAACGCCAGACCCGGTCAACTGGATGGATTTACATGGGTTGCGTGAATTTGTGATGAGTTGGAAATCTCCTCTGGGGCGCTTCCAACTCCACGCGGATACAATATGGGGATGGATTTCCACGCCGATCCGGGCCCTTGCCTCACGCATCGCGTTTGCCAGGCAGGTCCTCGCAAATGAGGAGCTTTCTGCGCCTGCTGCGCTACGGGCTGCCTTATACGCTCGAGTGGATCCCAGGCGTGTTGCTGCTGGCGGCGGTGGGTGTGCTCGATACGCTGCGGGTAGCTCTGTTTGTGCCGATTCTCGGCGTTGTGCTGAAACCACAAAGCTCTTCGAGCGCACTGCCGTTGTTTCCCTCGGCTCCGCCGGGTTGGCGGTTCGATGTGCACCGGATGATCCCTACCTGGATGCACATGCACAACGTGCTCACCGTGATTGCGGTTGCCCTGATCGGCTCTACGCTGATCAAAGGAATCTGCGATTATGCCGGCACGTATCTGGTGAACTACGCGGGCTTTGGCACCATCACTGACCTCCGCAACCATTTGTACGAAGCCATCATCCGCCGCTCCTCCAGTTTCTTCCACAGGCATACGACCGGCACCATCCTCTCGACGCTTATTAACGATGTAGACCGGGTGCAGACCGCAGTCAGCTCCGTGCTCGGCGATTTTCTGCAGCAGTTCTTCACGTTCGTCGCCACAGTGGGTCTGGTCATCATGCTAGGAGGGCGGCTGAGCTGGGCGTTGCTGCTCTTTGTGCCCGTGGTCATCACTTCGGCGCGGCGCATCGGCCACTCCGTGCGCAAGCGAACGCGCACCGGACAGGACAAGCTCGCCGAAATCCAGAACATTCTGCACGAGACTGTTACCGGCAACCGGATTGTGAAGGCCTTTAACACGGAGCTGTGGGAGATTCTCCGCTTCAAGAAGGCGGCCAAGCGCCTCTTCCGCGCCAATCTGCACAGCGTGCGCGTGCAGTCCATCAGCTCGCCGCTCATGGATACGATCGGCTCCGTCGCCATCGCGCTGCTGCTATGGATCGGCCGCACCGAGATTCAGCGCGGGCGCATGACGGCAGAGGTCTTCATTACGTTTATCATCGCGCTCTTTAAACTCTACGATCCGGTTCGCCGCTTCGCCTCTTACTACAACAGCTTTCAGCAGGCGATGGGCGCGTCGGCTTCCATCTTCACTTTCTTCGATACCAAGGACGATGTCGTCGAGCGTCCCCGCGCCGCAACGCTCGGGCGCTTCGGCAACTCTATCCGGTTTGAGGATGTGGGCTTTTCCTATTCGGACGCCGAGGGCGAGCAGGAGATTCTGCATAACGTGGATATCGAGGTGCGGGCCGGCGAAGTGCTGGCGCTTGTGGGTCCGAGCGGCGCGGGCAAGTCGACGCTGGTCAATCTCATTCCGCGCTTCTTCGATGTGACCTCCGGCCGCATTTTGATTGACGGACGCGACATCCGCGAACTGACGCTGGCTTCGCTGCGCCGGCAGGTGGCGCAGG
>JASHVE010000532.1 GCA_030039675.1 Acidobacteriaceae bacterium
GCATGGTGGCCGTGCATGGACCCGTTCAGGGATCGCTCCGATCAACCAAAATTCCCCCACTCGGATGACCCTCCTGGCGGCTCGCAGTCGAGCGCAACCGGGATCTTCGGGACGGTTCCCGCGGCTCCTTCGCGCGAGGAAGAGGACCTGCTGGCTTCTCTTGCGAAAAAACCGGAACAGCCGCAGGTCGCTGAGTCGGCTCCACCCGCTGCAGCGGTTCCGATCATTGCAGAGCCGGCGCTTGCGTCCGCACCCACACCGGCGCCTGCGCCCGCGGCGCAGCAGGGCGAGTTCACGCGGATGCTGCAAGCGCTGAAGACACCTGAATCAGGGAGTGCAGGCGTAGTCTCGCGGCCATCGGAGGAACTGGCGAGGGTTTTCAGCCCGGTGCCGATGGAGAAGATCTCTGCCGCTGGGCAGACGCCGCCTGCGTTTCCTGCGGTCCAAGCAGAGAAGCCGGCACCAGCAGCTCCCGCTGCACCACCGCCAGCACCCGCGCTGGGAGGCGGCGAACCGGGCAGCTTCACGCAGATGTTCAAGGCGATGAGCTCACCGCTGGCATCGAGCGCGCCTCCGGTTGCACCTGCACCCAATGCTCCCGCTGCGCATGCCGCCAGTTCCGGACCAGGTGAATTTACGCGGATCTTCAGCTCCGTGGGGACCAAACCGTCAGCAGAGACGCCTGCGTGGAGTGCGACACCGCAAGCACCGCAACCGCCCGCGTGGACGCCCACGACCCAGGCTCCGCCTGCGCCACAACCTGTGCAGCAGGGTGTCGGCGAGTTCACCAAGATGTTTCAGGGGCCGCAAGGCGAAGCCACACTGAAGGAGCCTGTACCGCCGCCGGTCACACCGCCATCGATGATGCCGCCGGCGCAGCCGAGTGCCGGACCCGGCAGCTTTACGCAGATGTTCTCGAATCCGAGCGCGCAGCCTGCGCCATCATTCGAATCATTGCGGCCGATTGCGCCCGAGCCTGCAAAGGAGAGCGGCTTTAATTTTTCGCCCACTCCGGCGTCCGCGGCAGATCCGGCGCTTCCGGCGCAGGGAGGGTTCACTCAATTATTGAAGGCGCTGAACCAGGAGCCCGCGCCCGCCAAGCCGCCAGAGCCGATTCTGGCGCCGCCTCCTCCGATTGCAGCGCAGCCGCCTGCGGCCGGAGGCTTTACGCAGCTTCTGCGCACGCTTTCGGAACAACCAGCACCGACGCCCGCAGCGCCGCCGGTGATGCCGCCACCTGCACCTGCGCAGGCTGCTCCACTGCCCGCACCGGCATTTCCGCCGCCATTTGCCGCTACGCCGGGAACTCCGGCTGTGCTGCCGCCGACGCCGATGCCCCCGCCGCCGATGAGCAGCGGCCCTGGCGAGTTTACGCGCGTGATCTCCGGCTCAGCGCTGCGCGATATGCAAGCAGGGCAGAGTGCTGCCGCCGCGCTGCCGCCTCCGGTTCCTGCAGCGCGGCCGGCGTGGACGCCTCCACCTTTGCAACCGCCGGCGATGCAGCCCCCGCCGATGCCGCGTCCGCCTGCGGCAGCCGCTCCACCACCTGCCGCCGCGCCGCAGTTTGCGCCGCCCGCATTTGCATTTCAGCCGCCGGCAGCGCCACCGGCGCCCGCGGCTCCGACAGCGCCTGCCGGCATGCCCAAGTACATGGTGCTGATGCTGGCCATGATGGGCTTCCTGATCATCGCCCTCTTACTGATTTTGATTTTCGTGCTGATGCGTCACAAATGACGCAGGTCGTCATTCCGGATTGGCGAACAGGAAGATGAGCTCCATCTCGGGGTTGGGGATCTCACGTGGTGCGTAGACTGCGAAGTTGCGCGAGCGAACGATGGACTCCCAGACCGGGCCGCTGCGATCCAAACTAAAGTATTGATACCTCAGTTTCACCGGGATAGCGCGAGGCGGTACGGGAACATGCGCGAGCTTGACGCCGGGTAGCGCCTGGCGGATGAGCTGCTCGATGTGCGTGGCCGAGCAGACTTTGGTAAGGGTGGGCGTACGCGATATGAGGTCGGCTTCTTTGAGATCGGAAGAGATGGCGAGATAGGCGCGCGAGTTCTCGAAGTAGCTGTCCTTGTCGATGGCGGTTGCGTAGATGGAGTCGCGCAGCGGCTTGAGCGGCAACGCAACGAAGTTGCTTGGCACTACAGTTTCGAGCAGCTCGGTGATGGCCGCATCCAGCGCGAGGAAGCAGGGGCCCGGCTTCTCGTGCTCGTACTTGGGCAGGTCGCGCGATTCGAATTTGGGCGAGAAGGTGGTCAGCGCTCCGGCCAGCGAGAGCATGTGCAGGAAGAGCGCTTCCGGGTGCACATGCGATGCATCGAGCATGTGGCGCGCGACGGGAAGATGGACGTTGATGGTATAGAGAAGCCAGAAGTTAGCGATGTCGGAGGCGCTGAAGTCGGCCAGGGATTGGTTGCGCTGGCGGCGCGAACCGGCCAGTTGGTTGCTGCGCGAAACTAAGGTTTCGATCTGGCCGCGCAGAATGCTGGTGAGCAGCTCATTGGCTTTGACGTTCAGAAGCGGAGGCACGAATTTGGGATCGTGCCGATAGGCACCGGCCTCGGTCTTTTCGATCTGCGCGAGCGGGAGCACCACGGCTCCCTCGAGGTTCTCGCTTTCGGCGAGAATCTGGAGGTTCTTACGGGCGAGCGAAACTGGCTTTTCGACGCCGGAGCTGTTTTCGTCGCGCAGCATCTGCAGTTCCGAATAGAAGCGCGTGCTGGCGCCGCCGCGTTGCAAAGCGACGTTGATGCCGCCGGGGCGGTCCTGGGGGATGGCCAGATAGAAGATGCAGGAAGTCCTGCCGTCGGAGAAGACTTCCTCAAGCGTGCGCGAGGCGGGCGGTGTGTCAGAAGCGGGCAGATCGAGCATGAGGCCGTCGGGGAAAATGCCCGAGGCTTCGGTGACGTTCAGGCGTCCCTGGCTGAGAGCGGCTGCATCGACTTGCAACGAGGCGAATCCCCAGTTGCGAAAGGAAAGCGCGCCGGAGAGGAAGCGGAGCGTGTCCTCAAAAAAGCGGTCCTGGGCCTGTAAATGCTGGGGAGATAAGAAGACACCCTTCGACCACACTACCGGTTGTAACTGTCTCATGTTCGCATCAACCGCCCGGGAAACGAGTATACACTGGCGCATTCTTGCACTGGAGAACGAAACGATACGCAGGTAATCGACACTACCTGTGCGGGTCGCTTTTTGACTTGACACCGTTTCCGTCTCATTCAATAATCAACTCGCTCCCGAATCGGACGCATGGACTTCCCTAACATCTACGAACGTTCCTGCGTTCATTTCGAAACATAGGAAATTAACGGAACCAGGCTCAGCCTGGGGTTCGCTTCAACGATCCGGCTGCCAACTGGAGAAAGGTGGCCCGGCTTTCACGCGCAAGGGCCCCAAAGGGGATACACATGGCCAGAGAAAGCACTCAGCACAAACTTGATCGCGTCCGTTCGCCACGCGTGCACATCACCTATGACGTCGAGATCGGCGACGCAATCGAGATGAAGGAACTGCCCTTTGTCATGGGCGTTCTCGGAGATCTGACCGGGCAGCCCGAGCAGCCTCTCGCGGCCTTGAAGGATCGCAAATTTGTGGAAATCAACCCGGACAACTTCGACACCGTGCTGAAAGGCATGCAGCCGCATCTGGCCTACTCGGTGGCGAACAAGCTGAGCGACGATCCCAATGCGGGACAGATCAGCGTCAATCTCAAGTTCGAAAGCATGGACGATTTCTCGCCCGAGAACGTGGCCAAGCAGGTAGGGCCGCTCAAGGAGCTGCTCGATCTGCGCACACGGTTGTCGGATCTGCGCGGCAGCCTGCAGGGCAACGACAAGCTCGACGAAGCGCTGTTCGACGCGGTTTCCAATACCGAATCGCGCGAGAAGTTGAAGGCGGAACTGGGTAAAGGCGGAGGTGCCGAATGAGCGCACAAGAAGCAGCTGCGGCGGCAGCCGGTGCAGCAACGACGACTCAGGAAGAGCAGGGCCTGCTCGATCAGATCGTAGCGCAGGGGCGGTTCAACCGCGATGCGGCAACGCTCGAACGCGGCCGCGACATGGTGAAGGAGTTCGTCAGCCAGGTGCTCGAAGGTCATATGACCCTGACGCGCGACGCCGAGGCCTCCATTCAGGCGCGCATCGCGCAGATCGACCGGCTGATTTCACTGCAGCTGAACGAAGTGCTGCACTATCCGGCCTTCCAGAAGCTTGAGTCGACCTGGCGGGGCATCAAGTACCTGATCGACCAGTCGGAAACCAGCGACATGCTCAAGATCAAGGTGCTGAATGCGAGCAAGCGCGAGTTGCTCAAGGACCTGCAACGGGCGCCGGAGTTCGATCAGAGCGCGCTGTTCAAGAAGGTGTACGAAGAGGAGTTCGGCGTCTTCGGCGGAGCGCCGTTTGCCGCGTTGGTGGGCGACTACGAGTTCGGCCGCGGTCCGGAGGACATTGAGTTGCTGGAGCGCGTCTCGCAGGTGGCTTCGGCCGCGCATGCGCCGTTTATGTCGGCGGCGAATTCGGAGCTGCTGAACCTGAGCAGCTACACGCAGCTGGGCGCGCCCCGCGATATCGGCAAGATCTTCGACTCGACCGAATACGCGAAGTGGAAGAGCTTCCGGCAGTCGGACGATTCGCGCTATGTGGCGCTGACGCTGCCGCACATTCTCATGCGGCTGCCGTACGGCAAGGACACCAAGCAGATCGAGGCCTTCGACTACGAAGAGGCGGTGGATGGCAGCGATCACTCGAAGTATCTGTGGGGCAACGCGGCCTTTGGGCTGGCGGCGCGGCTGACCAATTCGTTTGCGAAGTATGGATGGTGCGCTTCGATCCGCGGCGTGGAGGGCGGCGGCTTGGTGGAGGGTCTGCCGGCGCACACCTTCCGCACCGACGAGGGCGACGTGGCCCTGAAGTGCCCGACTGAAGTGGCGATTACCGACCGCCGCGAAAAAGAACTGGCCGACCAGGGGTTGGTGCCGCTGGTGCACTGCAAGGGAACCGACTATGCAGCTTTCTTCAGCGTGCAGACGGCCAACAAGCCCAAGCTGTATGACAAGGAAGCGGCGAACGCCAATGCGCGCCTGTCGTCGCAGCTCCCCTACATTCTGGCTATGTCGCGTTTTGCGCACTATCTCAAGGCAATGATGCGCGATAAGATCGGCAGCTTCATGACCCGCCAGGATTGCGAAAAGTTCCTCAACCAGTGGATCAGCAATTATGTCGTCTCCGATGATGGGGCATCGCAGGCGGCCAAGGCGAGTCATCCGCTGCGTGAGGCAGCGATTCAGGTTTCCGAGGTTCCGGGAAAACCTGGCGCTTACCGTGCTGTTGCATTTCTGAAGCCGCATTTCCAACTCGACGAGCTCTCTGTTTCGCTTCGTCTGGTCGCCGACCTGCCTGCATCGGCGCGGAAATAACGGAAAGACTATTTAGCTGGCGCAAGCATAACGGCAGAGCGACGAGCAGCGTTTTTTGCCGATGGAGAGGAGCCAACAATGGCAGTTGATTATTTTCTGAAGCTTTCCGATTCAATCGATGGAGAATCCGCGGATTCCAACCACAAAAACGAGATCCAGATCATGAGCTGGAGCTGGGGCGCTTCGCAGGTATCTTCGGTTGCGGGCACGGGCGGTTCGGGCGCCGGCAAAGCGGACCTCTCTGACTTCTCGATCATGACCAACTTTGACAAGGCCACGCCGAAGTTCTTCAAGTCGATTTGCGCAGGCCAGCACATCAAGACCGGCACCATGAACGCGATCAAGTCGGGCGCGGACGGCAAGCCCTACCTGAAGGTCGATTTCAAGGAGCTGTTCGTTTCGAGCCTGCAGATCTCCGCGTCGAGCGAGATTCCCACGGTCAGCATTTCCTTCACCTACAACGAGATCAAGATCGACTACTCCACACAGAACGAGCAGGGCAATGTCACCAGCACCGGTGCGGTCACATTTAACTTGAAGGAAAATAAACTTTCGTAAGGCGGCCGCGTATGGACGCGCTCTCTCTGTATAAGGCCGGCCAGCTTCAGGCGGCTATCGAAGCGCTTGGTGACGAGTTGAAGAAGCAACCGCTCGACACCAAGCGCCGTATTTTTCTGTTCGAACTTCTGTGCTTTGCGGGGGAATACGACCGCGCCGAAAAGCATCTGAACGTTCTGTCTGACTCAAGTTCTCAAGCCGCAGCGGGAGCTATGTTGTACCGTTCTGCCTTGCATGCCGAGCGGGAACGGCAGGATATGTTCGCCCGCGGTGCGCTGCCCCAGGGGTCGGCGCACCCGTCGCCGTCCGGTGAGCTGAACGATGCGAAATTTTCCGGATTCAGCGATGCCGATCCGCGTATCGGAGCGCATCTTGAGGCCTTCATCGCCGGCAGCTATACCTGGATTCCGTTTGCTTACATTGAAGCCATTGAGACAGAACCACCCAAGCGCCTGCGCGACCTGCTGTGGATTCCAGCGGTACTGCGCACAACCGCGGAGTTCCGTCTGCAGGATCTCGGGGAAGTGCTATTGCCGGTGATCGCTCCGCTCTCCTGGAAGAGCTCCGAAGACCCGGTGCGCCTGGGCCGTACTACGGTATGGCAGGACGACCCCGAATACGGACAGCTGCCTCTCGGGCAGAAGCTGATCCTGTGCGGAGATGAGGAGCAGCCGTTCCTGGAGATGCGGAAGCTGACTTTCGATCACGCCGGCGAAAGGGCTGAAAGTGCCACTGCGTGATGATCTACTGAATCCGATTCCCGGCGACAATCCATCAGGGGCAAACCTGCGCTACGAGAAGGTTTACGACCAGATCAAGGAAGCCAGGACGGAGGACGATGAGACGATTCCTACGGGAGCGTGGGCGCGGCAGATCAAAAGGGCCGATTTCAATCTGGTGATCAAGCTTGCCGGGGAAGCGTTGGCCAACAAGAGCAAGGACCTGCAACTGGCCGCGTGGCTGACCGAAGCTCATGTGAAGAAGGAGGGTATCGGCCTCATTCAGCCTTGCCTCCAGCTGTTTCAGGACCTGCAGGAGCAGTTCTGGGATAGGCTGTACCCGGAGATCGAGGACGGTGACGCAGGCATGCGTGCGGTTCCGATCGAATGGGCGGCCAATCGCGTCTCCGCCATTGTGCGGGAAGCGCCGATTACCCGCGACGGCCTGAACTTCTACCAGTTTAAAGAGTCGCGTGCCGTCGGCTACGAGGCCGATGCGGAGTACAACGAGGCCAAGACTGCGCAGCGGCAGCAGGCCATCGCCGACGGCAAGCCCACTGCAGAAGACTTCGACAAGTCGTTCAATGCCACGCCCAAATCGTGGTACGTCCAGATGGAGGCGGCGTTTCACTCGTCTATGGAAACGATGGAAGCGCTGCAGGTCTACTGCGAGGAGAAGTACAGAGACGACGGACCAGGTTTCGGCAAGCTGCGCACGGCGCTTGAGGAAGTCGGGCAGGTTGTCACCGGGCTTCTCAATGAGAAACGCAAGACAGAGCCTGACGCGCCGGCTCCGGAAGAAGTCGTCGAAGAGCCCGAGCCGGAACCGGAGCCTGAGGCGTCTGCGGAAGTTGAAACCCAGGCGGAGTCCGCGCCTGCGGCGGCCAAACCGAAGGCGGGCAAGACGCTGAGCGCGGAGCCCGCTGACAAAGAAGACGCGTTCGCGCGCGTGCAGGCCTGCGCGAGATTTCTGCAGAAAGACAATCCGGCGAGTCCCGTCGCGTACCTGCTGCAGGCTGCGCTACGCTTCGGCGAGACGCGGGAGGCGGGCAGCTATCCGGCGTGGGATTTTCTGGCCCCGCCGCCGACCGAGAAGCGGCAGAATCTGAAGCGGCTGGCCTCCGAGTCGAACTGGGGCGAGCTGCTGGCCGAGGCCATCGCCGCCGCTGGCGAGCCCGCCGGCCGCGGATGGCTCGACGTGCA
>JASHVE010000533.1 GCA_030039675.1 Acidobacteriaceae bacterium
CGGCGAGCATCGGCTGGCCCGTCAGCGTGGGAGCCCGTGATGTCGACTGGCTCATTCCCGAGTTCTGGCGCACAGAAGGCCCTGCGGCCGCATCCAATCCTGCCGACCGTCTGCTCATCGCCGCGCTTTCACACCCGCGCCGCCTCCTCGGCGAGCTCGAACCCGCCGCCGGTCCTTACATGATGGGCAACGATGCCAGCATCGCCGGCGATGAAACCAAGACTCGCTATGCCCTCGAGATTCTCCGCAGGTACAAGCCCGCGCTCATGACCCTCCATCTCAGCGCGCTCGACGAGGCCGAGCACACGCACGGCGTCTTCAGTCCTGAAGCGAACCAGACCCTCGAAGCCATCGACGGCATGGTCGCGCGGCTTGCCAAACAGGCGCTCGCCAGTGACCCTTCGGCCGTGCTGATGGTCGTCTCCGATCACGGCTTCATGAACCTCACCCACGTCGTGAATCTGCAGATTCCTTTCATCAAGGCTGGTCTGATGCAGTACAGGACCGATCCGCAGAGTAAGGCGCAGACTATCGTGTGGAAAGCGCAGCCCTGGATGGCCGGCGGCATGGCGGCCATTATGCTGAAGGACCCCAACGATCACGAAACCGAGAAGCAGGTGCATGCCATGCTTGCCACGCTCGCCGCCGATCCCGACAACGGAATCGCGCAGCTCTTCGACCGCAACGGGCTTGCCCAGCTCGGAGCCTTCCCTGATGCAGCGTTTCTCGTCGTCCTGAAGGCCGGCTACTACACCGGATTCGCCACCAGCGGCGTCCTCGTCACCCGCGTGCGCAACGTCTTCGGTTCACACGGATTCTCGCCCCAGTATCCTGAGATGCGCGCCTCGTTCTTCGCTGTGGGAGCCTCAGTCGCGCATCATCGCGATCTGGGCCTCATCGATATGCGCCAGATCGCGCCCACGGCCGCCCGCATCCTGGGCGCGCCCATGCCGACGGCCAAGGCGCCGCCGCTGCATTTGCAACCTTAGAAGATCGTGTAGCTGATGCCCGCGCTGCCGCCATAAGGCCACAGCGTTGGCGTCACGTGCCAGTACTGGTACTCGAAGTCGAAGGCCCTCACGGTGAGCTTGCGCGTCAGCCGGTAATCGACGCCGCCGCCGAACGCAATGGTGCCCGCCGTTCCGGTCAGAAAGCTGCCGGTGCCCAAGCCGAAGAGCACCTTGCCGTACGGCGTCCAGCCGTGGAAGGTGTGGACAGGCACGCGCGGTCCAACCATATAGGAGTCCTCGTTGATCCCCTTGTATTCGTTGAAGCGCAGCCAGCGGCCTTCGCCCTCAAGCTGCACCCAGCGCGAGATCCGGAAGTCCGCGTAAGCGCCTACGCCATACAGCCGGTTGGGGCTGGTCTGCGCGATGCCTTGGTCCGCGTAATCCGGCTGAAAGACTGATCCCTCGGCGCCTGCGGAAAGCGACATCGCATTTCGAGTCGCAGCGGGCGCAACCTGCGCGTGGGCTGTAACGGCGGCTGCGGGAAAGAGGAAAAACAGAGCCAGGATAAGCAATCTTCTCATCTGCACTCAACACTTCCGGTTCTGGCAAAATCTCTTGAAAGCACTACATAAGGTGTGAAGCGGAGCTGCCCTCTGCAGGTTGTTTCTCTTCGCGGACTCTCCAAACACCTCAGCAATACGCCTGACAAGAGAACCGCTGTTGCTCCGTCTCTATAAACAAAAAACTCCATCCATAGTTGCGCTGCTCACGCGAGCTGCGCCGCTTACGCGCAGCAGGTTTTCACTGCGCCCAAGCGGCGATCGGCTTCTTGCGAGCCTGTTTCACTGGGGTGGATTTTGTGCCGCGGCCGCCGGCAGTTGCTGGCCCTGCTGGGGTGGAGCATTGCCATCGGCCGGCTGGTTTTGTGGCTGCGTCGGCGGTGCGGCCTGCGGCTGATCTCCACCTGCCGGAGGTGCCCCGGCGGGCTGGTCGCCCTGCGCCGGCTGCGCGGCGTCTGCCGCTGGCGCGGGCGCATTGCCTGTCGCTGTCGCTGGCGGTTCCGCGCTGGCCAGGTCGTAGCGCTGCAGCTTGTAGAACACCGGCGTCACCTCAAACGGCATTTTGTCGCGCGCGTTCATCGGCGCATACCGCTTGGCGTTCAGCATGTGTACCTTGTCGTCCCATGGATCCGTCTTGAGCCAGCTTCCCAGCGGCAGCGCGGCCGTCTGGTTCAGGTCGTCCCAGTTGAGCTTGGGCGCCATGTGCTCCAGGTCCGCCATCCACGGTGTGCCGTCTGGTTTGAGCAGCGAATCGCCCAGCTTCGGCGAGTTCAGCGCCTTCAGCTCCTTGCCGCGGTCCGCCAGTTGCTCGTAGTAAAGCCCCGCCACCGGCAGCTGGTCCTTGTACATCGAGGCCTGCAGATACTCCATCGCTTTCTTCGCGGCTGTCTCGTTGTCCACATCGGAGTGGTACATATCGATCCGCTGGAAGGTCGCTTCGTCGGGGAACAGCAGCCGGTCGTTGAACGCATAGCGCGTGTCGATGTGGTGGCCCAGCGCGATATGCGCCAGCTCCATGGCCACCACCGAGGCGATCGCGGGCTCGCTGGGCAGCGAGTCGATCAGGCCCTTGCTCACCAGGATCGTGTTGCCCACCGTCGTTGCTTCCACCGTGTCGGTGAGCAGAACGCGGCAATGGATCTGATCGGTGAAGGCGAGGTTGTTGGGCACGATCAGGTTGATGACGATCTGTCCCAGTACCTTGTCTTCATATCCGCCCGGCGTAAGCGGCGCAACCAGTCCCGCCTCCACCAGCCGGTCGATCACGTTGTTCTCGGCCTGTGTGATCCACATGCGCGAAGCCTGCAGCGGGCTCACATCCTGCGAGTCGTCGCTCTTGTCTTCCGCGTCATCCACCTTCACGCTCACGTTTTCGCTGTCGCGCGTCGGCAGCTTGAGGGAGTAGCCCCAGAAGTGCGTCTGCGCCTTCAGGCCCTCCGCCTTCGAACCCTCGCCCAGCCTCGACTCTTCCACATAAATTGCCACCGGCAGCCAGACGTCGGGCTGCACGTTCATGCGCCAGCTGTCGAAGTGGAAATAGTATTTGGACGAATCTTCCGAGGTCGGCCCCGTATACGTGCCGTTGAACCGCACCACGTTGCCGTCCTGGTCCTCAATCCAGATGCGGCCATAGAAGCGGCCCATCCCCTTCACGTCCGGCTTGGGATGCACATCGAAGACCCAGGTCCGCACCGAGCCGAGAAACTCGCGCCGCACGTAGCTGAACGCATAGTGCTGCTGGTCGAAACTCGTCGGGTCCAGAAACATCATCTGCATGAACCCGGTAGGCGAGTACGTGAGTTTTTCCAGTCCCAGCGCCTTGGTAAGCCCGGTAACCGCAGCCATCGATCCTTTAAAGAATCCGTGCTTGCTTTCGGTCCGCGGCTCGTAACCCTTGTCGAAAAAAGTCTTGCCGAAGTCCACCCTGCTGAGCATGTACTGGTCGTCAACGGGAACTTCGTAGAGCTTCACATCCGGCCGCGTGTTCTGGATGTAGGTCTCCACCAGCGGCGTGCGCTGCTGAATCTCTTTGATGAGCACCTTTTCGCGCGCAATGGCTTTATCCACCAGGGCCGATTGCTCGGGGGTCAGCGGATGGCCCTGCTGGTATTTGGGCTGCTTCTTGGCATGGGCGCAGGTCGCACCCAGAGTGAGGACCAGGAAGGTTACGGCGAGGCCCGGCGCCATGCGCGCCTGGCTTCGCGATAGGGGGATCTTCCGAAACGTCATGTAAAGCTCCTAGGTGGGTTCTTGCTGGTCTACCTCGGTCCACTTCTGCCGTCCCGGCATGGCTGCTGAGCGTAAACCTTGCGTCAAATGGTGCAACTTGATGCTACGCCAACTGGAAGGTAATCGTGATATTGGTCGTCATATCCACCGGCCGGCCATCGCGCGTTGCCGGACGAAAACGGATCTGGGACGCCACCCGGCGAGCCTCTTCGTCCAGCCCATGGCCCAACCCGTGAACGATTCCCTCCACAACCACCTGGCCCGTCGCCATGAAGGTAACCCTCAGCACGACATCTCCCTGGACGCGTAGCTGCCGCGCTTCGCTCGTGTACTGCACCGGCGGCTTTGACAGCACTTCCAGGCTGGTCGAAGCCGGCTGAACGACAGCTTTTACCGGAGCCGCCGCAACCGCCGTCTGCGTGGGAATGCCGGCCGAAGCCACCTTACCGTAATTACCCGACGCCGAGGTGCCTGTGGCTCCAGGAATGCCCGCCGAGGCTACCCTGCCGACATATCCCGCATTCGAACCGGCCTTGAGCCCGTTGCCGATGCCGGCCGAACCCACAACGCCATGCGGCGCAACCGCCGGCCCCTGCATGCCGCCATAGGGATTGCCGATGGCCGCAACCGTCGCCGGTTTCGTGGCGTTCGGATTAGGTGTCACGCCAAAAGTCTCTCCCAGATGCACAGGCGCCGTGGACGGATGCACCTGCGGCGTCTGCGCCGGCATCGCCGCTGCCAGCGCGGCCTTCGGCTGCGGCGCCAGAATGATCGCCGGCTTGGCCTGCTTCATCACCGGCATCGCCAGCTTGGCCTCCATCTGGATCGGCTTTGGCTCCGGCTTGGGCTTCGGCATCTCGATCTTCCGCTCGTCCAGCGTAATCTTGGGCGGCGTCGGCGGCGGAGGCATCTTCGGCAGCACAGGCGGCTTCACCTTGACCGGCGGCGGAGGCGTGCTGGGCACGATCAGTTCGGTCATCTCGTAATGGTGCTCTTGCAGCACATGCTTGGCCGTCACGCTCACAATCAGCACGGTGGCCAATATCATCGCATTAATGAAGGCGCTGGTGATGAATGAGGCAGACCTTCCCTCAGGTTCGGGCAGCAAACCGAAGTTGGTCCGGCCGGGGGAATACGTCGTCGACATGATTCAGTCCTCAGTTCCGGCCGCCAAGACGGCCAGGATTGCAAAAACTACATACCTGCAGACAACAAATCGCAAGGCGCAAAAACGCCCCACAAACCTCAATTCTCACACGGGGCGTTCCGCCGGCGCGGGAACCATGGAAAGCTCTTGCCCGCTCAGGGGTTGTGGCGCCCGCTCCGCCGGCGCAGACGATAAAAGGCGCCGGCACAAAAATGCATCCTGGTTCTGGTGATGGTTTTGAATAGCCGGGGAGATTCCCCGCATCGAAATACCCTCCTGCTCCTCAGGACCCGCTGTCCGGTGCCATTGATCCGTTGGACTGGCCTCGGACGGCAAAGCTGGCTCTATTCGCATCCAAGGCGTACGGCAAAAGGACATCAGTCTCCCGGCTTCAGGAGGGTTATCTTCAACTCGCGCAGGGAAGCTGCACACCAGTCCGGCGCAACGCGCAGACCCTCTCAGGGGTACCATCCCATGAGGTTGCGCAATGGCTCGGGTGTTCGGAAGCCGATGACGCGACAGACTCCCGCCCGCCTGGTTGCACCCTGCTTTAATAGACTCAAGGTTATCGAAACTGCCGAGGAAAGGACAAACTTTTTTGTGAAGATTTTGGTTACTGGTGGCGCCGGTTACATCGGGGGAACGGTCGCGGAATTGCTTGCCGCCCAGGGTCATGAACCGGTCATATTCGACAATCTCAGCCATGGTCGGCGCGAGCTGTTGCCGCCTGGAATTCCGTTTATCCAGGGGGAACTGGGCGACGGAGCGGCGCTCCAGCAGATTTTCACCTCGGCCGCCGACCAGAAACGGCCGTTTGATGGCGTTCTCCATTTCGCCGCGCTCATCGAAGCAGGGGAATCCATGGTGCGGCCGGAGGCCTTCTTTCGCAACAATACCGCCTCTACGCTTACGCTGCTCGAAGCCATGCTCGCCTGCGGACCTCGCCGGCTGGTCTTCTCCTCCACGGCGGCCGTCTACGGCGAAC